>JACPFE010000102.1 GCA_016183145.1 Deltaproteobacteria bacterium
GGAAGGTTTCCGGGGTCTTTGTCCCTACTGTAACCCTACAACTTGTACGCGAGCATGATGCCGTCGCGAAACGGCAACAAAACGTTTTCGACCCGCGGGTCGTTGTGAATTCGAGCGTTCAATGCGTTGACAATGCGCGCGTCTTCATCAGTCGGGTTCAACACCCGGCCGTAGCGCAGCATATTGTCGAGCACGATCAGACCCCCTTGGCGCACCAATTCCAAGCAACGATCGTAGTAGTAATCGTAGCTCGGTTTGTCGGCATCGATAAAACAGGGATCGAACGGGCCTTGTAGATTTTTCAACGTGTCTGCCGCCCGGCCCTCGCGGATTTCGATTTTTTTCGCATGCGGGCTCTGGGCGAAAAAACGCCGGGCAATTTCGATCGCGTTCGGGTCGAGCTCGCAGGTAACGATCGAGCCATCGGCGGGCAGCGCCTCGGCAAACGACAGAGCGCTATAGCCGGCAAACGTACCGACTTCGAGAATTCGCTTCGCCTGGCAGAGCCGAACCAGGAGCTTGAGAAATGAGCCTTCGAGAGGTCCAACGAGGTAATTGGGCGTCCGGGTATTCTCTTCCGTCGTCTTCGCTAGCCGCGCGTGCAGCTCGGTTAGCGGCGTTGTATGCTGTTCACAATATTCTTCGACGCCTTCAGGTCTGATCTCAACGCCTACGATCATCGGCGGCTCCTGGTGCTGTGAAATAAGCTGCGGTCACAAGGCCACTTCATACACCCCCCGGTTTCCCCGAGTCAAATTAAGTTCCACCTTGCACTTCTTATCTCGGTTTGTTACTGCCTTGGGGTCGAGGGGGTGAAGAGGATTCCATTGCATCAGCCTCTGGCCAATCAAAGAAGGATATCAATATGGACACACTCACAGCGAGAAAACTTTCGAAAAGCGGCGCGATGAAGGTTCTCAACGTCGCGTTGGCGGCAGCCGAGTCTCTCAACTGTGCGGTGAGCGTCGCCGTGGTCGACGACGGCGGCCATCTCATCGCCTTTGGGCGGTCGGACCGAGCCGAGCTTTATTCCGTCGCCATCTCCCAGGCGAAGGCGCGCAGCGCCGCGCTGACGAGATTCCCTTCCGGAAAGAAAAGTCCTACCGGCAATGAAAGAGATGATCATCACGCGATCGCGATTACGCTGGCGGCCGGCGCCGGATCGTTTGTTACGATCCCAGGGGGGTTTCCGCTCATGTCGCAGGGAGAGTGCGTTGGCGCGGTCGCCGTCAGCGGCGCCGGGCACAAGGATGTCGAGATCGCGCAGCGCGCGGCAGCGGCGCTCGACAACTAACCGGTGCGCCGATGAAGGGCCACGCCGATGAGTGATCGCTCGAATACCTCGCAGCCAGGACGGATCGACGTTCACGCCCACGCCTTTCCACCCGAGTTCATGAAGGCGCTGAGGAAAAATCCGCCTCGACCGCTTGAGATCAGGAGCAACTGGGAATGGGATGAAAGTCGGTTTCTGCGTGAGATGGATCGTTGGGAAGTCGCTTTGCAGGTGCTTTCATTGCCCCATACCTACGAGTATTACGAACCGCGCAATTGTTCGTTCGGGGTCGAGCTATGCCGGGTCGCCAACAGTGAATATGCGGAAATAAGCGCTCGGAGACCGGAGCGATTTAGATTTTTCGCGGCCGTTCCCTTGCCCGACGTCGAACAGGCCTGGAGAGAGCTAAAGAGATCCAGAAGCCTCGCCGGATTCTCGGGCGTTGCCCTGAGCACGAATATTCATGAGCGAACCTTGGATGACGCCGCATTCGCCCCTTTCTTCGATTATGCCAATGAAATAGGTTTGGTCATTTTTCTTCACCCGCTCCAGCGGTCGTTTCCCAAGCAGTGGTACGGTTACCGGCTCGAGCATTTGATCGGACTCCCCGTCGATACGACCTTCGCGCTATCGCGCCTCGCCCTCGGCGGTTTTTTTGACCGGTATCCCAAGATCAAAATGATCGCCGCCCATGTGGGCGGAACCGTTCCGTTTCTAGCGCCGAGAATCGAGCGGGCGTTTCGAGAGGGAAGGAGCCAATACAGACCGAGTCATTATTTCGGCAAACTTTTCTACGATACTTCCGGACCAACCCACGCGGCCATAGTGGCCAGCGTTGCTAAAATGTTTGGTTCCGAGCAGATTGTATTCGGTACGGACTACCCTTTCGGACTCGGCCAGGAAGGCAAGCAGTACATTGAACATGCCGTCGGCGTGGTGGAGGAATCGGGATTGAGCGGCGCCGAGTTGAAAAGAATATTCCAGATTCAGTTGGTGGCCCCGGCGTTCATTGAGAGCTTCAAGCGCGCTGAGAAGGAAGGCTACGACGCCGTGGTGCCGTTGGGAACGCTCGACCTGGGCGTGGACGGAGGAAAGTCGGCGGTGGACATTCCCGTCGTTGGTCCCACGGAAGCCTGCCTTCATGTGGCTTCGCTCATCGGCGACCGTTTCGGGGTCATGGTCTACCACCCCAGCTTGGTCACCTTCTCCCGCGCGATCATCAGGCGCTACGGGATGGAAGATCGGATCGTCGGCTTCGGCGTGAGCGGCTTCGACTTGCCGGACCTGGCCGCGCACCACGATGAAGTCGTCGGCAATTTTGTCCGTGAGGCGAAAAAGCTCGTCGAGCAAGGCGCTGAAGTGATCTATCCGATGGGCATCAGCCAATGTCCGGTGCATATCAAACCGGCTTGGCTCCAAGAACAGCTCGGCGTGCCAGTGGTCGAAGGTATCGGTACACCCATTCACATGGCGGCGTTACTGGCAGGCTTAGGCTTGAGCCAGAGCCGCGCCCGCTGGGTCAAATCTCGCAGCGTATGAAGCTCCACGGGCTTGCGCCCGTGGTATCTTTAGTTTCTTCGGCGAAATCCGCCGAAGCATTGACCCTCCTTCGCTCTTCGAGCTACGGAGGGTCCGTCCGACGCATTCATCCGCGGGCTCACGCCCCGGGTCTTCTGCGTAGGCGGATAAATACCGGCAGGCTACTTATCCTTGTTGAAAGCGTCGCGGCGCGGCGCTTGCGGGCCTGTTGGAGCCGTCGTATATGAAGGAATGAAGCCCGGACCTGGGACCCTGTCCTTAAAGCTTTTACAGAGGTGTGGCCCATGACATTTCGCAAGGTTATTTTTGCTGCAATGGTTGGTCTTATGGCCTGTTCGTTATCGCCTGCCCCGGCGGGCGCGCTGGAAAATATCGTTATCGCGTACCCGACGACCAGCAGCCAGTTCACGCCGCTGTGGTTCGCGCGTGATGTTGGGCTCTACGAAAGGTACGGCTTGGACGGCAAGTTGGTTTTCATCCAAGGCGGCAGCCTTCTGCTCCAAGCCATGCTCGCCGGCCAGGCGCAGGCGGCGCAAAATGGCGTCGCTGAAACCGCGGTGGCGATCCTGCGGGGCGCCGACGTGCGGATGCTGGGCGTCACGGCGAAGATTTTTCCTTACACCTTGATCGTTGCCAAGGGTATCAAAAGCGCCAAAGATCTTGTCGGCGGCAAGCTCGCGGTCAATCGGCTCGGCGACGTGAGCGCTATTGGTTCGCAAATCGCTTTGCGCAAGTTGGGGCTCAATCCCGATAAAGACGTGACGATGCTCCAGGTGGGCGGCTCGCCCCAACGGCTGGCCGCATTGCAGTCCGGCGCGGTACAGGCAGCGGCGCTCGATTTCATGTCGGGTCTCAGACTGTCAAAGATGGGCTACACGGTTCTCGCCCAAGTGAGTTTGAGCTATCCGTATCTCGCACCGGTGGCCTCTGGAAGATTTTTGCGGGAGAATCCCGCCGCCGCCGAAGCCTTTGTGAAGGCTTTTGTCGAAGGGATCGCCCGCTTCAAACGCAACCGCGACGAAGGCATTAAGGCGGTGGCCCGCTACATGAAATCCAACGAGACGGATATTTTGAACAAAGCCTACGATTTCATCGCCAACGAGTTCTATGCCGAGAACTTGGAGCCCGATAGCAAGAGTTTTCAAGAGCTCTTGGAGGAGATCAGCGAACGCGAGCCGCTGGCGAAGAAGGCGACCATCGGCCAGGTTTTCGATTTGACCATCGCGCGCAAATTGGAAAAAGAAGGTTTTTTCAAAACCGTTTTCAAAAGGTAGAGTTATAAGGTTCCTCGCGATTAGGAGAGAGAGTCATGGCGCCGACGGCAAAAAGTAATGGTTCGGAAACTTCCACGTCGCTAAAGGTCGTCAACGTTCAAAGCTGGCGCGCGACGCTGCGCCGGGCTACGGTTTGGAAGACGGCGCGCTATACCAAAGGGGACATCGAAGCCACCGTCGTCGGCATCACGGACGATCACGGCATCACCGGCTATGGCTATATGCCGGCGATGATCATCGTCGGCGAATCGCCGGTGACCGCCGAAGGGTTGCTCCACGGTGCCATTGCGCCCATCCTCAAGAACGGCGAAATCATCGGCATCCAGGCGGTCATGCGGCAGATCGATACAGCGGTGGGCGCCAATCCACAGATCAAGTTTGCCGTCGAGGAAGCGCTGCTCGATCTCCAGGCCAAGGGGATGGCGACTCCAGTGGCGAATCTTTTCGGCGGGTTGTGCCGCAAGGAAGTGCCGGTGATGCGCATGCTTGGATTGAAGCCGCCCAAGGAGACGGCGGAAGAGGCGTTGGGTTTGGTGCAACGCGGCTATCGGTACGTAAAAATCAAGATCGGTCTCGATGACAAGCGCGATATCGAAACCGTTAAACTCACCCGCGAGACGCTTGGCGACGACGTGTCTATCTCCGTCGACGCCAATCAGGCCTACACGCCGATGCGCGCGGTGAGAGTCTTAAACCAACTGGCGGATTGCAATCTTGTCGTCGTGGAGCAGCCCGTCAGACAAGACGACGTGCGCGGCATGGCCTTCGTGCGGCGCAACGTCAATATCCCGCTCATGGCCGATGAAGGCGTGAATACGCCAGCGGACGCGCTGCGCTTGATCGAAGCCGATGCCATGGACGCCGTGAGCATCAAATTGTGGAAGATGGGGGGTTATTACAAATCGAGGGAAATTGCCGCGCTCTGTAGCGGCGCCAACGTCGCCGTCCATGTGGGCAGCACCGCTGGTAGCCAACTGCTCGAAGCGTTACAGTTGCATTTTTGCGCTTCGATCCCCGATTTGTTCGCCGGCGCCGAGATCGGCGAGTTCGAAAGCTTGACCGACGACCCAGCGTCCGGACTGACGGTGGAGCAAGGAAGTCTCCGTGTACCCGATCGGCCCGGCCTTGGCGTCGATATCGACAGGAGTAAGCTGCGGGAGACCACCGACTTTTGGCAGCCAAAGTAACGGCGAAAGGTTGATCGCCACGAAGGTCCCAGCGCGGCAGAGCCGCAACCGAAGAAGAAAGGATAGTTTTCACCACGAAGGCACGAAGGACACGAAGGGTTCGATATTGGGGCGGGTTTCAGACCCGCTCTAACAAACCTTCGTGCTCTTCGTGTCCTTCGTGGTGAGTCATTCATTCCCTCGGGAGGTGTCTGATGATTCGTGTGGCATTTTGCATTGGCGGTTATCCGCCGGAGGAGTTTAAACGGCGGGCAGATCTCGCGCTTTCCTATTCGACGCCGGAAGTTCAGGTGGGCATTGTCAACGTCGAAGCTTCACCCTATTTCTACGGCATCACGCCGGCGGAAATTCAGCTCGTCGCGCCGGCGTTTATCGACGCTTACCGGCGCGCCGAAAAAGAAGGCTACGACGCCGTTGTGCCGCTGGGGATGCTCGATCTCGGCGTCGATGGCGGCCGATCCGCCGTCGACATTCCGGTCATTGCCCCGATGGAGGCGTGCCTGCATGTCGCCGCGCTCCTCGGCGACCGATTCGGTCTGGTCATTTATCACGAGAACTTGTTGGCGTTTAACCGCGCCATTGTGCGCCGCTACGGCATGGAAGATCGAATTGTCGGCTTCGGTGTCTGCGGTTTCGACTTACCGGACCTCGCCGCGCATCGCGACGAGGTCGTGCAAAACTTCGTCAACGAAGCGCGCCGGCTGATCGAACTAGGGGCCGAAGTGATTATTCCGATGGGCATCAGCCAATGCCCTGTGCATATCGATCCCAAGGGGTTGCAGCAACAACTCGGAGTGCCGGTGGTGGAAGGGTTTGGCGCGCCGATCCGAATGGCAGCGCTGCTCGTGAGCTTGGGGCTAAAACAAAGCCGTGTGCGCTGGCCCAAATCGGGAATGGGGAGAAAATAATCTCTGTATTCAGTGCACCGTACCGCGACGCCTACGCTCGTGGACAGGCGAATTCTTATACAGCTATGAAAGCATCGCTTGTAAACAGGGAAGGAAATAATGCTACGGCATGCCGGTACCGATGCATTTCCATCGACGAACATATCGATCTTAATCCGAATCTTTGAAGGAGTACCGACCATGACTGAAACGAACGTTGCGGAAACGCTGGTTGAGTATCTTAGCTCGCAGGCCGTGCGCCATATTTTCGGCGTGCTCGCGCACACCTCATTTGCCATCGGCGACGCCATCGCCAAGCGGCCGCATATGCGCTTCGTCAACGCCCAGCATGAAGGCGGTGCCGGCAACATGGCCCTCGGTTATTCGAGAGCGACGAAGA
>JACPFE010000777.1 GCA_016183145.1 Deltaproteobacteria bacterium
AAACGACCCGCCGGAGAAAGCCGTGTTGGAATGAGGACCGTCTTTGGGCGCTTTCTCTATCACTAATACGTTTGCTCCCTGGGCATGGGCTGCGAGCGCAGCCATGCAACCGGCGATGCCGTCGCCGATCACCAGAATATCGCAGGTTTCCACTAGGCTTTTCTCCGCGCGAAGTCGGCCGCATTTTTCCCGGCGATCTCTCCGAAAACCGCGCAGCGGGTGAGGGAAGAGCCGGCGGGGTAGTTGTTATAAAAGAAGCCGCCCGTGACCTCACCGGCGGCATACAGACCAGAAATGACTGAGGTTGTCTTGCTCATCACCTCTGCCTTGGAGTTGATCTTGATTCCTCCGAAGGTGAAGGTCATTCCCCCGGTGACGACGTAAGCATAAAAAGGCGGTCGATCGATGCGTTGAGCAAAATTACTTTTGGGAGGAGTCAATTTTGCGTTGGTCCCGTCGTCAACGGCGCGATTGAACGCATCGACCGTGCTGCGCAGCCTCGATGAAGCGATCGATAATTTCTTCGCCAGGTCCTCAATGGTCATCGCCTCGATGGGACCTTTCTCGGGTCCGTCATACATCGGATCTACTCTGTCGTTCGCCTTTGAATCGAATATCAAGTAAGCGATGCCCCCGGGTTGTGTCAGCGCGATGATTCTACCGAATTTCGCGTAGGTCTTGTCCGCGGTATCCTCGCCTTCGTCGACAAATCTCTTGCCCTGCCGGTTTACCAGAATTCCCGGCTCGTATTTCTTGACGCTCCTCATGCCCTTTACTTCACCCACCCGGGGATATTTCTTATAGCCGTAATGGATGATTCCGCCGTGGTAGCCTTCCATGCCAATGAGGCGAGCTCCCAATTTCGCGGCGATCCTGTGCCCGTCGCCGGTGCTTTTTTTGTCTCCCCTGAGCACAAGCCGATGAGCGCCCTTGCCAATATACTGCGTCACCAGCTTGCGATTTGCCTGAAATCCTCCGGTTGAGATGACGAGCGCTTTACACGGAATTATTTGAGTTCCGGTTTTTTTCTGAACCTTTACGTTTTCCAAGGAACCGTTGGACAATGAAATATCGGTGAGTTTTGTCTCATAGAGAATGGGTATTTTGGCTTTCTTGACCGCCTTGCGAAGCGCGGGTGCCAAGGTTGCCCCTCTGCCGACAACGCTATCCGCCCTTCCCGGATTAGCATTCGGCGACGTCCAGCGAATACCGAGGCGACTCAAGTCGGCCTTAGCTCGTCTTGAATTACGAATGGTAATTCTTGTGAGCTCCGCGTCTGCCTGTCCTTGCGACACTTTCATGATGTCGGCGAAATATTTCGTTGCGGGATATTCCCTGGAAACTCGCCTAAGAGCACCCCCGCTAAAAGCCGTATTGCCGTGGGGCACGTTGGGTTGCGACTTCTCGATAATCATTACGTCGGCTCCCCGTTTACGAGCAGCGAGCGCAGCCATGCAACCCGCGATGCCGTCGCCGATGACCAGCACATCGACCGCTTTCTTCTTTATTGTTGACATGAGAGTTCCCGGGCTTCTTGATAATTGGGTGTCTGGCATCCGTGATGCTAACGGCGAGGGCCGAAGATCTGTTCGAACTTGGACGCGTAATGGTTGAGATTGGTGACGACCTTGGGCGGACTCGGGAACAGCTCCAGGCCCGTTGGATGCAAAGGCGAACTTTCCGGCACGACGCCGGGCCTGATGGGTATCTTTCTGTCCTGATAAATGATCGCTTGCGTTTCGCTGGAAAGCAAAAAGTCCATGAAGAGCTTGCCCGCATTCGGATGGGGTGGTAGCGCCGAAAGTGCCACGGCTTGAATATCAAGAACAATGGGAGCCGTCGTCCGCACCCAATCGATGGGCGCTCCCTTGCCTTTCAGTTCCTCGATGCTGTGAGCATATACCAAAGCCGCCGGATATTCCCCGGCCGCGAGAAACTGCGCAAGCGTAGTGTGATTCTTGCGCCATTGGATATCCTGGCGAGCAAGGCCAGTCATCAGTTTCTTAGCCTCCTCCTCCCCTAGATAGGTTTCCATGGCGCCAAACCATGAAAACTCTTCCGGGTCCATAGCAAACCGTCCTTTCCATCTCGGGTGGAGAAGGTCTTTCCAGTCGCGCGGGGCTTCGTTCTTGGCGACGAGCTTGGTGTTGTATCCGATCACGTAATAGTTGGCGCTCACTCCCGCCCAGAAATCTTTGGGCTCGCGAAATTTCGCCGGATAAGCTTTGGCTTCCGCGGAGAGATAGGGTTTCACAACTCCAAGAGTAGGCATGAGAGGAACCGTCGCTCCGTAAACAACATCGAAGGCCATCTTTCCGGCAAGCTTTTCCGTCTTGATTCGGTTAAGCAGGTTCTCGCCCGAAGTTCTCGTGATCTCGACTCTAAGGAATGGATATTTGTTTTCGAAAGCTCGACTGATGGTCTGCGCGAGCGGCAGTTGAGCGCTGACGTAAAGAACCACCTTTCCTTCCTTTTTCGCGTCCGCCAAATTCGGCGATTCTTCCGCGGCGATCAGCGTCTTAAGCGCAACAAGCGACAGTAGGGCAATCGAGACTCCTATCTTCGCTACCATAATCCTTCTCCTCCCGATATTGGGTTGAAAGAAAAGTCTGTGAAATGATTGCCTCGTTCCCTCGGATTGTCAATCCGGCGCTCAGGTTCGCTTCCTCAGTGACCTCGCGCAAACGTTGCATTTCCATCTCTTATGTATTAACGTTTATTACCGTTAAGTGAGCCTCCTCTCCGTTG
>JACPFE010000770.1 GCA_016183145.1 Deltaproteobacteria bacterium
AATCCGTCGGCGATATCAGGATCGCCGTGGGTTGCGCCGGACCGGCGCCGACGCGGGTGGCGGAGGCGGAAGCGCTGCTCAAGGGCAAAAGCATCGAGGAAGCGATCCGCAGTTTGCCCAGGGCGGGCGAAGTCGCCGGGCGGGCGGCGCAGGCGATCAGTGATCTGCACGGCTCGCAAGAGTATAAAGAACATATCGTCGGGGTTTTGCTGAAGCGGGCCTTTCAGAGCGCGCTGAGCCAATGCTGAAGGAGAGAGGTTTCATGTCTAAAGTGATGGCTAAACGGTCGGACGCTCAAACGATACCGCTTTCATTTACTCTCAACGGGCGGCTCCAAGAGCTGGAGGTGGAGCCGCACGAGCTTTTACTCGATGTGGTCCGCGATCGGTTCGGTTTGACCGGCGTCAAGCTTTCTTGCGACGTTCAAGTCTGTGGCGCTTGCACCTTGCTCGTGGACGGGCGGCCGGTGAGCGCGTGCACGACCCTCGCTTTCGAAGTCAGGGGACGGTCGGTTCTGACCATCGAAGGTTTGGCGGAGGACGGGAAGCTTCACCCGCTGCAGGAAGCGTTCATCGCGCATGGTGGGTTTCAGTGCGGCTTTTGCACGCCGGGAATGATCTTGGCGGCGAAAGCGCTTTTGGATGAAAATCCCAATCCGAGTGAAGAAGAGCTGAAACATTTTATGCACGGCAACATCTGCCGTTGCACGGGCTATAAAAAGATCATCGAATCGATCATGGCGGCGGCGAAGAAGATGCGGTCCGCATGAAGCTAAGTCCTGAGTAGAAAGTCCTGAGTGCTGAGTAGGAAAAAAACCCCAGCCGCTCTCATCAAGCCCGGAGTATCTCTCTCAACACTCAGGACTCAGGACTCAGCACTGCTCAGTCTTCGATCCCATACTCCTTCCATCGGCTCGCCACGATATCCAGGTGCTCTTTGGGCGGTAGAGACAGCGCCGGATACTCATGTTTTCTTGTGGCGTCGATGGCGACGCGCGAGCCGATGTAGCGGCTCGGGTGGTGTTGCGGTACCGAGGCCGGCGCTTGCGAGGGGTCGAGACCGACCGCTTGAACATTCGTTTCGATATGGATGTCGCGGTCGGGTCTAACATGCCAACTTAACGCCCAGTCTACGGCGAAGTCGTCCCAAACGTCGACGTCATCATCGACGACCACGGTGATCTTGCCGAAGCCGGTTCGGAGGGACCATGCACCGTACATCAGTTGTTTGACCTGCCCTTCAAACTGCTTTTTTAGCGAAATCACCAGAAATGCGCCGCTGCCGCCGGCTTCTTTCAGGCGCACGTCCCTGATCGGTATGTGCAGCGTGTCTTTGAGGTGCTTAAAAAGCGGCCACTCCCGCCCCACGCCGCGAATGCAGCTCGACTCCGACGGCGGCATCTGGCTGATGAACGCCTGGTAGAGCGGCTTGTTACGGAACGTCATGCACTTGATATTGAAAAAAGGCTCATTGCCGGCCGGTCCCATGTAGCCGGTGTACTCGCCGAACGGCCCTTCGTGTTCCAGAGCGTTGGGCGGAATTTCCCCTTCCAAGACAATTTCGGCGGTGGCCGGTACTTCCAGGGGAACGGTTTCGCAGGGCACCAGATCGACCGGCGCGCCGCGCAGCGCCCCGGCTACGGCGAACTCGTCCAGCGCTTCCGACATTTTCGAAACCGAGACGTAGCCGATGGACGGGTCCGCGCCGATGACGACGGCCACCGGTGTGGGTTTATTTAGCGCGTTGTTTTTCCGCAGATGCCAGGAGGCGTCCTGGTGCTTGCCGATGAGAAAGCCGGTCTTGTTGGAACCCTTGACCTCCATGCGATAGGTCCCGATGTTGCGCACTCCGGTTTCCGGATCTTTGGTAATGACATAGGGCGAAGTGAAAAATGGGCCCGGGTCTTGGCCCACGGTCCAGATCGGAATCGGGAGTTTCGTGATATCGACGTCTTTTCCGTGGAGAATGTTCTCCTTGCACGGCGCCTCCTTGACCATGCGCGGCGCAATCGGATGGCCCAGCGCGTGATCCCACTTGCGGTTGATCCCCTCGACCGAGTCGGCCTCCAAGCCGATGGCATAAATCTCTCTGGACGCGCCGAGCACCCCAGCGACCACGGGAATCGAAAAACCCTTGACGTTTTCAAAAATCAGCGCTGGTCGATTTTGCGGCGGAATTTTCTTGAAGAGCTGCCGGCACACGGCCGCTAGTTCCCAGTCCTTGTCGACTTCCTTTTTGACTCTCTTGAGCTTGCCTTTCTTTTCAAGCGCCGCGACATATTCACGCAGGTCCGCGTAAGCCATTGAGCCTCCTCATGCACGCCCCAACGAAAGTTTTCGTATCTTAGGCACAATTAGTTTGTATATCAACGATTCATTCTAAAAACGGTAGTTGAGGTGTCGAAGCGGACTATCAGCCGAGGTATTAACGTCGGTCAAATTTCGACCGGCAGGATATCCCCACGAAGTGTGCCATGAGCTTACGCTCGTCCGCCGAGAATGAAAATGGAGGGATTTCCTTCCACAGGGTGCCCTCCTCGACTCGTCATTCCCGCGCACGCGGGAATCCAGGTTTGTTGCGCCGAATTAGCCTGGATACCCGCTTTCGCGGGTATGACGGAACCCAGGCGG
>JACPFE010000771.1 GCA_016183145.1 Deltaproteobacteria bacterium
GATTGGACGCGAAGAAACTCAATTGGATCGGCGCTCCCATCAAAGGTTCCCCAAGCTGCAACATCATGGGCCACACGGGCTTAAAGACCATGGATGAAGTAGTCAAGTCCGGCAAGGCGCTCAAGATGGGTTCCACTAGGGCAGGTTCGACCTATAACGATTTGCCGATGATCTTGAATCAGACCGTCGGCACGAAATTTGACGTAATCAATGGCTACAAAGGCACATCGCTCATCACCGTCGCTATGCGTTCTAAGGAAGTCGAGGGCGGCTGTTGGGGCTGGGAGTCGGCGCGGGTTACCGCACGAGCCATGTTGGACGCGACCGGAGATCAAAAACTCATACCGATCCTTGTCCACAGCAAGTGGGAAGATAAGGAATTGCAGAACGTTCCTCTGACTCGCGATTACATCAAATCGAAGGCCGGGGATGCCGGTGTTCGCCTCTACAATGCGTGGATCAATCAATATGAGTTCCAGCGCCCGTGGGTCATGCCTCCGGGCGTGCCCAAAGATCGCGTTGAGATGCTGCGCAAAGCCTTTAAGGCAACCTTCGAAGACCCGGAATTCTTGGCGGAAGCTAAGAAAACCAGGCTGGAACTTGTATACGTGGGGTCGGATGAAATCAATGGTCTCGTAAAAGAGATCTTGGATATTTCACCGAAGGAGAAAGAGGGGCTCCAATTTCTCGTAAAGAAGCCGAAAAATACCACGAACTAGGGCGCGCTACTGCCGACGGCCATCCGGATAGCTGGCTGCCGAATGGGGGACTCGGCCATTCAGATGGTTGACGGCCATGAATGAGCCAGCGTAATGAAGCGCGGGCGTCACCGATGGAGGATCGATGAAGAAAAAATCTTGGTTGTTTGTCGCCCTGGGAGTCGTCGCTCTGCTCCTCGCCGTTGTCTCGAGACCGGCGTCGGCGGAGGAATATTATCAGGGCAAGACGATTCGGTTCGTTGTCGGCTCGGCGGCCGGCGGGGGTTACGATACCTACACGCGCATGATCGCGCGCCATATGAGCCGCTACATCCCGGGAAATCCCGCGGCTGTGGTCGAAAACATGGAAGGCGCCGGCGGCTTGGTGGCGGCCAATTTTATTTACAAGCGCGCAACTCCCGATGGACTGACTCTCGCCGTTTTCAACAATTCCAACATTGTGCAAAAGGCCCTTGGCGATCCGAGGATCAACATCGATTTTCAAAAACTCGGCTGGATCGGCGCGCCGAGCGTGGGCGCGCCGATGTGCATGATCATGGGATTTACCGGATTGAAAACATTGGATGATGTTCTCAAATCCCCAAAGCCGCTCAAAATGGGGGCCAACCGAGCGGGGACGACCGGATACGATCTGCCCATGATTTTAAACCAAACCCTGGGCACCAGGTTCGATGTCATCAGCGGCTACACCGGGACGGCGAAAATCCGCGTCGCGTTGCAAGCTCATGAGATCGAAGGTTTCTGTTCGAACTGGGAATCGATGCGCGTCACCGCCCGCTCGATGTTGGATGCCAAAGGCGATAACAAGCTCATCCCGTTCGTTATGAGTGAAAAATGGGAAGACCCGGAAGTCAAGGATCTTCCTCTATTCAAGGACGTAATCAAGGAACCGAAAAGATTCGCGATTTTTAAAGCCTGGGCGGATCAGATGGATTTTCAACGGCCGCTCTCCTTCCCTCCCGGTACCCCTAAGGAGCGCCTCGAAATCCTGCGTAAGGCGCTCGCGGAAGTCTTGCAAGATAAGGCGCTGCTCGAAGAGGCGAAAAAATCAAAGCTGGTGATCACTTATGTTTCCGGCGAACGCACCACCAAATTGGTTGAAGAGATTCTCTCGATGCCCGCGGACGCTAAGAAAAGCTTGGCGTTCCTGGTGCGAACACAGAAAAAATAGCGTGGAGGGCAAAACAAGTCTATAGGAGGGTGAATCGAACGGCACCCACAAAGGAGGGAAAACCATGAGAAAGATGGGACGAACTTTAGTCGCGATCGTCGCGATCTTCGGACTGAATGTCGGCGCTAACGGCCATGCTGAGGACTATTTCAAAGGCAAAAACATCCGCTTCATTGTCGGTTTCGCCGCCGGCGGCGGCTACGACGCCTACGCGCGCGCCGTTGGCCGATATATCGGCCGCTACATCCCCGGCAATCCTTCGGTGGTGGTCGAGAACATGGACGGGGCGGGCAGCGTGATCGCCACCAACTATATATATAACAAAGCCGAAAAAGACGGGTTGACGGTCGGTATTTGGAACTCGCATAACCTATTTAATCACATGATGGGCGATCCGAGCCTGCGCATCGACGGCCGGAAATTCGGCTGGATCGGCTCCCCCGGCAAAGACTCCGTGGCCTGCGCGATCATGGCGTTCACGGGCCTCAAGTCCTTCGATGAGATCGTCGGGTCAAAGAAGCGCCTGCGCATGGGCGCCACCCGGGCCGGCAACACGACGCAGTTGCCCGAGATGCTTAACCGCTGGGCAGGTGCCCACTTCGACGTGATTCAGGGTTACACGGGCACTTCCAAGATCCGTCTCGCCATGCGTTCACGGGAAGTGGACGGCGCTTGCTGGACCTGGGATTCGATGCGCGCCACGGCAAGGTCGATGCTCGAGGCCAAGGGCGACGAGCAAATGATCCCGTTCATCGTCGCCGACCGCTGGGAGGATCCCGAGGTCAAAGATCTGCCGTTGTTCCGCGAGGTGATCAAGGACAAAGACAATCTGACCGCTTTTAACAC
>JACPFE010000772.1 GCA_016183145.1 Deltaproteobacteria bacterium
GACACCGATGAGCGCCCGGCCGACTCCCAGCCGCAGGCCTGTAAGGATGAAGGGCACGGTGGAAGGCAACACGACGCTTTTGAAAATCATCCACTCGGTGGCACCGAAACTCCGCGCCGCGATCAAGAGATTGTAGGGCGTAGTTTTTACCCCGTCGCGCGCATTGATCAATATTGGAAAGACTGCCCCTAGAAAAATAATGCCAACCTTGGAGAGAATGCCAATACCCAACCAGATAATAACCAGGGGCAAAAGGGCCACGCGCGGCGTGGCGTTCATGGCGTTGATAAAAGGATCAAAGACGTAGGACATCCTTCTATACCAACCACACCCGATGCCAAAGGGGACGCCAACGACAACCGACAGGAAAAATCCCCAGGCAAATTCGATGCCGCTGACCCTGAGATCATTATAGATCTCTCCCGAAGCAAATAGCTGCACCCCGGCTTTCCATACGAGCGACGGCGCGCTCATAAACATGGGGTTGATGAGCTGGAAGGTGTTGCCGACCAGCTCCCAAGCGGTCAAAAATATAATGACAGCAGAAGTCCCAAGGATCTTCTTTTCCTGGTTCAAATAAAATTTGTAGAGGTTTGAGGCCTCCGCTACCCTGACGTCTAATAGTACCTCTTCTTGAGCCGCCATATTTTGGTCAGCCATTGTCTTACCCTCCTTCTATAAAAAAAAGGCCAGCCTCTCCCTCCCGGGATAAGCTGGCCTGCCATTTAGCAAGTCCCCCCTGAGCGGAGGTACTTTCCAATTTGCCTACCGAGCTATTCTTCAGAGAATAAAAAAGCCGACCTGAAACTTGCGTTTCTAGAGTCGGCCCATTTCCCGACTGGTTACGTTCCTATGGAGCGCAACCCTTCGGGTCATCGTCAGACTGACTCCTCTATAAAATCTCTCAATGATAAAGTCAAGCCCCTTTTCTACGCGGCACCTGCGTTTCCAGATCTCGCTCCAAGCTGAAGACAAAGACCCGTTCTCCGGAGGCGGTGCTGATGTCCGTGTGTAGATCGACAACCTTGGTGCCGGTGATGTCGTTCACAACTTGATAAAGAAGCGGCTTGGCTTTCTCGACGAGCGTTGAGCGCATCTTCTTGACCAGTTCGCTGCCTTCCGTGCTCTTGGATAGTTGTTCTTCCGCCGGCGTCAAGACACCCTTGAGGCGGACCAGCACGAGGTCTTCGATGATGTAGGTCCGAGCCTCTCTCGGGCCACGGCCCATGTAGTCGATTTCAAATTGAACTATCGCCTGGCTGATCTCGGCTTCAATCTCGCCCTTCGATTTCGTCGCGGTGCCAGTCATCTCGGCGATCTCTTCCGCAGAAGCGGCGTTGGGGGGCCGCGGCTTCCCGCGGTGTTCGCTCAAAGCAGCTCTTTCACTTCCGCTTCATTACCGTTCAAGGTTCAAGGGTTCAAAGTTCAAGGAAAGACTCCGCTCCTTGAACATGGAACTTTGAACGGCCCCGTTCACCTATTTAAAAAATTTCGCGACCCGTTCATAGGCTGTGGGTTCGATCTCGTTGCGCACGGGCCAGTCTGATTTCGTTTTTAACGGGATCGTCGCGTCAATGATCGCCACCGCGTCGCCGAGCCAGCCGCGGAAGCTTTGCACCTCGCGGATGATTTCGATGTCCTTGTCCCAATGAACGCGGGTGGCCACCGCCCACAGGACTTCGCGCTCGTTGAAGGCGTCGACGTCGTCGTCGACGATGACGGCGAGTTTCAAGTTAGGCATTTCGACGAACGCCTGCATGCCGGCCTTGTTGGGCTCGTTCTCGAATTCTTTCTTAATCGAAATGTAGCAAATGCACCGGCCGCAGCCCGAGGCGGGGAGGTGGATCGCCTTGATGCCGGGAACGTTTTTCTTGATGACGTTGTAGACGCTGCCCTCTTTCGGGATGCTGCCGAGGTTCCAGTGGTCCATATGGCCGGGCCAGAAGTCTTCGACGATGCCGCCCCGCCGGTGGGTGATCGCGGTAACTTCGATGACCGGCATGTCCATTATAGGTTGGGCGTAACCGAGAATCTCGCCGAAGGGATTTTGCGGCTGGCGCACGCCGGGAAGGATCTCTCCTTCGATAATGACCTCGGCGTCGGCCGGCACCATGAATTTATCGCCCCACGTCGTCGATGGTGTCAACCGAAGCGGTTCCTTCAGAAAGGCCGAAGCGGTTAAATAATCATTGTTGCCCATGGCCGTCATGGCGCAGGAGGAAAGATAGAAGGCCGGGTGGTGTCCTAGGATGACAATCACGGGCGCCCGCAGATTTTTCTCCTCGTACTCGCAGGCCATCGCTTCGAGGTGGTGATGTTTGTGGGCGGAGAAGCTCATGTGTTTCGGATCATGGTACTTATTTTTCGTGAAGGTGATGTCATAGAAATCGGAGTTCAGTCCCTTCATCGCGCAGGTCATGGTGTGATAGGGGCCGGCGTCGCCTTTTTGGTGCATCGGCATGGGCAGCACTCTGAGATCGGCCTTATCCCCCGCAAGCACGACTTCCTTGACGGGGGCTTTCTCCGGCGCGACGATTTCGACCTTGCCTTGCCGCTGTTCGAGCTTGGCGACTTCGAGGCTGACTTCCATGGGAGACTTGATGTCGCCCATGTCGAGGGAGTCGGCGATATACTGTCGGGTGACCCAGGGGTTGTAGAACATCGGGAACGGCGACTTCTGACCGTTAAGCGCGGGAACGTTTTCAAACAACACCATCTTGGGCTCATTGCGCACATCGAGGTGCTTTAGATAGGCGACGGTCTCGTAATTGTTCGCGTCGATAAAGTTTTTCTCGCGAATGATCGACCCTTCTCTTTTCGCGCCCTCCTGGGCGATGAAGCTCGGTAAATCTTTGGCCATACGGATTCTCCTCTCAGAACGATCTCTATCGATACCACCCCTACTTAGATGAATCGAATTCGGAGTTCAAGGGACTTCAGATACTAACCAGGCAATTGTTTCACAAAACGAGTTTAAGAAATTTATCGCGCCAAGCACGCTAAGCTCGCAAAGAAAGACTCGTTGTCATTTCGACCGAAGGGAGAAATCTTTCTTAGATCCCTCGCGTTCGCTCGGGATGACTGGCCTGGGAGCCCGTCACCTTGGCGTCCTTTGCGCTCTTTGCGCGAGAAACAATCTTATCTTAGCTGCTGGTCGTCGGTAAAATACAAATATGTTTGGCTAGCTCTTTATCAGCCCCTTCAGGGCGCGCCATTTGTTGCTCCAGCCGGAGCGGCAAAGCAGGGCGAGCAGATGACGAATCTGCCGCGTCTTCTTCGCGCTGGCGGGGAACCAGGGGAACTCTTCTTTGCGACCAGAGCGGTCGGTCACAATCGTTTTTTGCTGGCAAAACTTGCGGATCCCCTCGGCGCCGTGGCGGTAGCCGAAGCCGCTGTCTTTAGTGCCGCCCATGGGGGCGTCGGGGATGATGAAATTGACCAAACTATCATTGATGCAGAGCGAGCCGCTCTGCATTCGTTCCGCCAACCGGAAGGCAGCCTTAGCAGATCCTGAAAAGATCGCCCCGCTCAAGCCGTAGCGGGAATCGTTGGCGCAACGCACCGCCTCCTCGGCGTCTTCGACCCTTACGATGGGAATGATCGGACCAAAGGTCTCCTCCTTCATGACGCTCATCGACGGATCGACGTCGATGAGCACCGTGGGCTCGAAGTAATTTCCCTTGAAGCGCGGATTGCGCCGGCCGCCGACGAGCGCTTTCGCGCCCTGCGCCATCGCTTCGTTCACCTGCGCTTCGACTTTTTGGAGTTGCGCCTCGGAAGTCATGCTGCCGACATCCACCTCGTCGTCGCTGGGTCCCTGGCGGATGGCGCGCACCTTCTCCACGACCTTATCGACGAACTGCTGGTAAACCGGCGCCTCGACGTAAACCCGTTCGATGGAGGTGCAAACCTGGCCGGCGTTCATCAGCGCGCCCCAGACGCAGGCGCCGGCGGCGCGCTCGAGATCGGCGTCTTTGAGAACGATCATCGGATCCTTGCCGCCGAGCTCCAGCGAAACCGGGATCAGTCGCTCGGCGGCGCGCCGCATGACGCGCTTGCCGGTGTCAACACTGCCGGTAAAAGCGATCATGTCCGCGTGGTCGATGAGGGCCTCTCCGGTTTCTCCATAGCCGACGACGACCTGAAAAAGATTTTTGGGAAAACCGGCCCGCGCCACTAATTCCGCGCCGAAAAGCGCCGAAAGAGGCGTCAGCTCGGAAGGTTTGATGACGACGGCGTTGCCGGCCATGAGCGCGGGAATTGCTTCGCCTAAGGTCAGAGTGAGAGGAAAATTCCACGGACTGATGATACCGACAACGCCGCGCGGCGAGTAGATTGTGACGACTTTTTTCGCTTTCAGCAGCAAAAAATGGGGCCGAATCTTTTCCGCACGGAGATAGTCCGCGCCTTTTTTCGCCCAGACGCCGATGGCGTCGCAAAGATAGAACAGCTCGTTGCCATAGACTTCGGCTCTCGGCCTGCCGGTCTCCGAGGTTAAGACGTCGGCGAGTTTCTCTTGCTCATCCAGCAATAGATCGCGCAAGCGGTAGAGCAGCCGCGAGCGTTCCGCGAAGCTCGTGTCTTGCCAGATCGCTTGCGCTTTCCGCGCGCGCGCGACGGCGGCCGCCACGTCGTCGGGTTGCGCCACCGGCAATTCGGCAATCGTCTGGAGTGTAGCGGGATTTCGAACAGCGATGGACTGAGCGCTCACGGGGTTTGTTTCGCTTTGGATGGACTGTCTGCGGTGAGGAAAATGGCTAGGATGCCATCTGCCGAGTTACACCATGGTCTGGCCGCCGCAGATGTTGATCGCCTGGCCAGTGATGCCTGTGGCAAGGTCCGACGCGAGGTAACAGACCAACTCCGTTTGTTGAATTTGGTTCTTCTTACGCAGATCCATTGGCAGCCCGAGAACCGGTAAACCTAGCTTCTCGAAATCGGCTTTGGCGGCTTCAATGTGGCCACGGTTACGGGAAGCAATGGCCACCCGGGCACCATTTCTGGCCAGACTTGCTGCCACAGCCTTGCCAATTCCTGTCCCCCCGCCGGTCACGATGGCCACTTTGTGTGCCAACACCAAACTCAAGCTCTCCCAAAAACCCAATGCTTAACTAGCTGCTTTTATGGATAAAAGCAAGAAAACGCGGGCAACCGGTAAGTGCGTCAAGGGGAGTTTAGCGGGTTGGTACTCAATTTGCTGCTCATAAAGCGAAAGGGGACGAAAGCAATCCCCAAAAAGGATGATTCATGTCAATCTTTACACCTTGGATGCCGCTATATTAGAATATATTTCTTAGGACCGGATCGGAGTCTTCTATCATGGAAATTTCCCAGCTATTGGTCTTCGGGGTGGAGCAGAATGCGTCGGATTGCCATCTGAGTGCCGGGGAACCACCGATGCTGCGAGTTGACGGTGAAATCAAGAAATTGGATTTGCCGCCGCTTTCCCAGGAAGAAGTGCATGGTCTGGTTTTCGACATCATGAGCGACGTCCAGCGAAAAACTTTCCAAGAGTCGCTCGAGTGCGATTTCTCGTTCGAGTTGAAGGGGCTGGCACGTTTCCGAGTGAACGTATTCATGCAGCGCAACGGCGAAGCGGCGGTGTTTCGAACCATTCCGACAAAAATTCTCAGCCTCGAAGCCCTGGGGATGCCGCTGATTCTGAAACAACTATGCGAGAAGAAAAAAGGATTGATTCTAGTGACCGGGCCGACGGGATGCGGTAAGTCGACGACGCTGGCGGCGATGGTCGATTATCTGAACAATAACTTCGAAGGGCATATCCTCACGATCGAGGATCCCATCGAATTCGTGCATCAGTCGAAGAAATGTCTCATCAACCAAAGGGAACTGGGACCGCACACCCATTCATTCGCTAATGCGATGCGCTCGGCGCTGCGCGAAGATCCCGATGCCATCCTGGTGGGCGAATTGCGCGATCTGGAAACCATTCAACTGGCGCTGACCGCCGCCGAGACCGGGCATATCGTGTTCGGCACGCTTCACACTTCGAGCGCTCCGAAATCCGTCGACCGCGTCATCGACGTCTTCCCGGCGGCCCAGCAAGCGCAGATCCGCACGCAGTTTGCCGAGTCGATCGAAGGCGTGATCACTCAGAAATTGTTGAAAAAGAAAACCGGCGGTCGAATTGCCGCGTTGGAGATCATGACCGGCACCACGGCGATCCGCAATCTGATTCGAGAAGGGAAAATCCATCAGATACCTGGGACCATACAGGTGAGTCAAAAGGACGGGATGCAGAGCTTAGACATGGCCTTACAGAGTTTGGTCGCGCGTGATCTCGTGACCAGGGAAGAGGCTCAATCGAAAAGTATGACGGCAAATCTCTTCGGCCCATCCGCCGCCGCCGCTGGGCGGTGAAGCTGAGCGCTTGACCGCGCAGAGATCGGGGAGAGTTTTAGAGTCGCGATGGATATTCAAGACTTATTTCTAAGCATGGTCGATAAAACTGCGTCGGATCTCTACCTGACCGTGGCTCGGCCCCCGATGTACCGGATCGACGGTGTAGTCAAGCCCATCGGCGATCACCACTATCGGCCCCAGGAACTCGAAGATCTCGCTCAGTCGATCATGAATGAGCGCCAGCGCCAGGAGTTCGCCGAGACGATGGAGATGAACCTGGCGATGGCGCTGCCGAACGTCAGCCGCTTCCGCGTCAAC
>JACPFE010000773.1 GCA_016183145.1 Deltaproteobacteria bacterium
CGGCGTCCCAACGGATCGTGATGGCGACGTGGGACGGAAAGCCGCTGCAAGGCGGCGCCGCTCGGGATATGCTCGATGCTGCCTGTGTGAACGCGGAGGTTCCACGCCGCACGCTCCATCGCCTGCGGCATAGGTTTGCTTCGTTACTTTTAATGCGGGGCCGGCCGTTGCCGGAAGTGAGCATGCTACTGGGGTATCGCGACATCGGGATCACCGCAAAAGTCTATGCTCACTTCATCGATCAGAAGACGACGGCGGTGCAGGATCTGGTGTCAAGCGTGTTGGGGGCACGCCAAAAAGTGAAGTCGCACGGTCTCCTAAAAGTCTCCACGGCACGCCGCTGTTGTGCGTTCTATGAAGTGACGGTAGCGATTAAGCTTTGCGATGCATCGTGCAGAGCGCGACGAACCCATCGATGAATGAAACCGGCACAAATCACATTGACGTCGTAGCGGCTCTCATCTTTCAGGACGGGCGCCTGCTGGTGTGCCATAGGCACGAATCTTCCGAGTTTCCTTTGAAGTGGGAGTTTCCCGGAGGAAAAGTGGAGCCGGGCGAGCGGTGCGAGGATGCCCTCACACGAGAGATCAAAGAAGAGTTGGCGATCGAAATTCACGACCCGGTAAAGATTTTCAGCCATCGACATTTCTACCCCGGAGCATTCGAAGTCAGTCTTGATTTTTTTCGCGTGACCCGATTCAGCGGGAGCATATACAATCGAGTCTTCCAACAAATTTGCTGGGTTGCGGTGGGCGAACTGACAGGATTCGATTTTCTGGAGGGCGATGTGCCGCTCATTACGATATTAGCGGGGCCTGAGGGAGAGAGGCTGCTTTCCTGAAAGCCGCTGAGGATTCGAGTCGAACGTCTCCAACCTTATTATAAGCCCACGATAATACGATGGTTTCGTTTGTTTGACAGGAAAAACAGGAGAGGATATTCTAGCAGAAACTTCGAGGCGATTTGAATGACGCGGAGTCTCATTTTTCTCTGTTTGTTTTCCGTTTTCGGCGGCGCCTTTTTCCCCGGCCGGAGCGAGGCGGACGTTTTCGTCTACAAGGACAAGCAGGGCGTGCTTACCTTCACTAATGTTCCAACCCACCAAGGTTTCCGCAGGGTCATCAGGGAAACAAACGGGAATTTTGAGCCGCTTTCTTCCGCCAATGGCTACGAAAACCTGATTCAATCCGCTTCCGAACGCCATTCGCTCGACTCCGACCTGATCCGGGCGGTAATTAGGGCCGAGTCGAATTTTAATTCGACGGCTCGATCCAACAAAGGCGCCATGGGTCTGATGCAGCTCATGCCGGATACGGCGCGGCTGCACAACGTGATCAACGCCTACGATCCGATCGATAACATCGAAGGCGGGGTGCGCCATTTAAAAATGCTGCTCGGACGTTACCAAGGCGACCTGCGCTTGAGCCTGGCGGCCTACAACGCCGGCAGCCAGGCCGTCGACCGGCATGGAGGGATTCCGCCGTTTGTTGAGACCAGGGATTATGTGCGGCGAGTCCTTCAGTACTACGACAGTTACCGTGGTGGCGGGCTGCGGACCCTGCAACAAGTTCAGCGCGAGAGCGCCAGATAATTGCTCGAAGTCGTTTGACCTCGCCGTGATTTGGACGCTGCCGAATCTACTGAGTCTTTTCCGTATCGTAATCATCCCCGTACTGGTCTACTTGCTCACCTTTTCCGACCCGGTCTCCGCGCTGCTGGCGGCTGTCTTATTTCTACTGGCCTCGGTTACGGACTACTTCGATGGCTATTTCGCCCGGCGCAATCGAAGCGTCTCCAATCTCGGAAAAATTCTCGATCCGCTGGCTGATAAGCTGTTGGTCGCCTCCGTGTTGATCATGCTGGCTGCCATCGATAGGCCGGGCGAGCCCAGCGTGCCGGCATGGTTGGTAGTTCTGATTATCGCCCGCGAGAGCGCGGTGACGGTTATCCGCGGCATCGCTCTGACCGAGGGCATCGTGATGCAAGCGGAGACCCTCGGCAAGCATAAGCTTATTCTTCAGGTCTTCGGTGTGTTCGGTCTGCTCGTCCATTTCACCTATGGGGGGATCGATTTTTATGCCGCGGGAATTTATTTTCTCGGCTTATCGGCGGTGATCGCCGTTTGGTCGGGAGTCAACTACCACATGCAGTTTTTCCGCCTCTGGCAGTTGCGCGGCAGTCCCGGTTAATAACTGGGAAATTGACAATCTGTTTCGGTTTAGGTAGAAAAATTAACGGTGCGGGTGTAGCTCAGTTGGCTAGAGCGTATGCTTGCCAAGCATAAGGTCGGGAGTTCGACCCTCCTCACCCGCTCCATTCATCCCTTTTTTCAATCTTCAATCACTTTAGGTTTGATTCCCTGAAGCTCGCTGCGCCGCGATTCAAGCGTAGGATGGGTTGAGAGTTAGCGATACCCATCATTCCCTTCCTACATGGAGATCAAGATTGGCTAACTAGCAACTTGCTGCTCAGCAACTTCCCGATAAACCTAACCGATATCCCTCCGCCGCTGTTGCCGCAAGAGCCCACAGACCATGAAATGCGCGTCGCTCACCCCACCTTCAACTGCTTCATGAACCAATCCGCGATATAGGTGCGGCGGTCGAAGCGTTTTTCGCCTTGGCCGACGCTGCGTCGATCATGCGAAACGGTTCCTGACACTTTTTCTCGCTCCTGGTGCGGGTTTTTTTGGAACTCATGGTACCTACGGATATTCAATGATCGCTGCAATCGCTAAGACAATCTCTTCCATCATACTTGGCGAGACTTGCCCCAACTTCCGAACAAACCGTTGCCGATCCATGCCGCGCAATTGCAATGTATCGACCGCGGACTCTTTTGTAAGCCCATTGGTGGCATCGGGAACAATCCGCACGTGCCACATGTTGGGCGCGAAATACTCCTTCCAGTCGGTGAAGGGCGCGATCAATTTGATCGGGAGACGGCCTACGGCGTCAGAACTTACAACGACCGCCGGACGGGTCTTTTGAATTTCGGCGCCCACGGTGGGACTGAAATTGACCAGCCAGATTTCTCCCCGTCGTGGGGTGGCAGGGCTAGCTCTCGACAATGTCGCCTCCCTGCCACGCCTCGCGCTCGGTCCGCTCTGACTCTTGCTCGTAGTGTTTAACCATTCGCTCTGCTTGCGCGGCGAGGCGTTTACGGCGCTCTTGGAGCGGTAGCTTCATGTACGC
>JACPFE010000754.1 GCA_016183145.1 Deltaproteobacteria bacterium
CCGCGGATGAATCTTTCCATGTATATCAAGACAAAACTCGGAACCATGTAAAAGGATGATATCACACTATGGATGGTCAGCCCGGTGATGAAGGTGCGTTTATAGCCCCATCGGTTAAGCATCACGCCTATACCCAACGGCGCGAAGATCTCGGCGAATTTGAACAAGAAAAAGAGAAAGGCGATCTTAGATATAGAGACTCCGACGGAGGCATAATAGACGGGGACGATCACCCTTAGCGCGCCATTGGTGAGGGCCGCGCTCCAGTACCCCAAAGCAACCATCGCAATAGTCCACTTTTGGCTCACCGCTGTGTTGTCCGTTGATGGCATATCGCCTCCTACCCCAGCGGTTGGCTATTGGCTAGGTAACTCTCGATCATCCGGACAAAAGTATCCGCTTCCTTATGATGTTTGAGCGGCCCCTTGAATAAAAAACCCATTCCCTCAACAGGCTTTAAGAACTCCCTTCGCCAAATGGGGTACCTGCGCTGTAATTCGCTGAACCAAACAGGAACAGCGTCCTCTACGTATTTCGTCTCCAAAATGACCTTATCCGCTTTGCCCGCCGGCCTATCGACAAGATACTTCCAAGAATCGTTGTCGAAAATATCATTCGTGACGTGGTGGTATTGCACATCCCAATCGATCGATAACCGTTCGCCCTTGCCCTGAAAGGCCACGCGCTTACAAAGAACCAAAAGGATAGGGTTCAAGCCCATAGTAACGACCGTTTCCTGAGTCTCCCTATACAAGTCGCCGATGACATCCCGTCCGGCTCCGTTTTCGTTATACTCGAACACGGCTTCCTCGGCGTCTCTGCCTTCCAAAAACTCCAGAAGCGCAGATTTTGTTAGTCGGATTCTTCTTTTTTTCCTCCGTTCGCCCACCGCGGTCTTAACCTCGACCCAAAAATCCGTTATTGGCTTTGGCAGGCGGCCGAACATTTCGTAAGTCCTCACCCGGACAATCATCAAGCGACCGAAGAGACTATAACGCAAGAGATCGCAGTCTTTGTTATCAAAGTACACGCTGCCCACGGAGGTAATTTCCTGTGCGGGAGCAAGCCCATAGGGGCCCAAGATGGACCGTAGATCGCGCCAAAAACCGGCAACCTCGTTCTCGCTAATCCCTATCTGATATTTTCGTTCGATCCTGTCGTTAAAAGCCGGGATTTTCATCTCTCCCACCCCAAAGATCTGCTTCAGTGGTCTTTCTTCCTCTGAACGTTTGAATTCCGCATGAGCCAGGCGTCGATCAAAGACCTCTTGAAACGCCATTGATTGCCCACCTTGAACGCCGGCAATTCTTTTTGCGCAACCAGGCGATAAACCGTGAACTTATCGACGTGGAGATAGCCGGCGACCTGCTCGACGGTTAATAATATTTCTTGCATCGTATCGATACCTATGGCAACCTTTGGCAACAATTGGCAACTATATAAAACTTTGCCATCGCTAGTCAAGAATTACCTGAGGGAGACTACCTTGGAGCGGCCATGAGGACAAAAATTGCAATAATTTCAGCCGCTTTTGCCATCTTTGGGATCATCGCAATAGGTCGCCGAGACATATTTGCGGGTGGATTCATGGTCCCCCATCAATCGGCCAGGGCGCTGGGCTTGGCTAGCGCGGTGACCGCGGGCGTCGACGATCCTTCTGCCGTTTATTACAATCCCGCAGCGCTCAGCGAGGTGAGCGGAAACAATCTCTTGGTTAGCGGTAGCACCATCAACGTCGTTAGCACCGTGGAAAACGGCGGGCGAAAGGTGGTCAACAAACACGACGACAATTTTCTCGCCTCGTTATTCGCCAACTATCATTTTCCCGGCACCAATTTCACAATCGGTATGGGCACATACACGCCATTCGGACTGGCAACGACATACGAGCAACCGTTCAGCAGATTTGCCGCTCAACGCAGCGAATTGAAGACTATCTTTGTGACACCGGCGCTTTCTTGGCACCCGTCAAAATATTTTTCCGCGGGCGCCGGGTTCAGCTTTATTCACTCCTCCGGTCTTTTTTCTCGGGCCGTCTGTTTCGCGCCGCCGGGTGTGCCCGACCCAATTACCGGCGCGACGGGGTGCGCCGTTCAGGGAGGTTTACTCGAAGGACGCATAAGGTTGACCGACACGGCCAACGCGTTCACTTACAACGTCGGCCTTTTGGCAAAACCCACAGACAATGTGAAGATTGGCTTCAGTTACCGGGCGCGCGCGGATCTCCGTTTCGACGATGCCGATGTTAAACTCGGGGGTCCTGGCTTCGCGGCCAATCGAAGCATCAAAGCAAACGTCCGGCCGATTCCGCTGCCTCCGGTCATCGACGCCGGAGTCTTCTGGCAAATCAATCGTTCCTGGGGAGCTGAATTCGTTTACGAGTACGTGCGCTGGAGCGAGTTTAAGAGGTTTGCCGCAGTTTTCCCGCCGGCGACGGTTTTTCTCGGTACTCCGGTCCCCGGCTTCAACCTACCCGAGAACTGGAAAGATACCAGCACGCTGCGGCTCGGCAGCTATTATTCGTTGAACAAGAATTGGGAGATCAGGGGTGGCATCACGCTGGGAGAAACCCCGATCCCGAACCGCACTCTCAACCCGGCAATTCCAGGCGCCGACCAATTGTCGCTCAATGGCGGGCTCGGCTACAAATGGAGTAATTTTTCAGCCGATCTCGGCTACGCGGCGGTCTTTTCCAAAATGAGGCGCATCACGAACAACGAGCTTGAAGGATTACCGGCCACAGGTTTCCCTTTTACCGGCGCTCCGGGCAAGGACAAATACGAAACCTTTAACAACTTTGTTTCTTTATCCTTTGGCTATCGTTTCTGACACGGCTGATCGCAGGCTTTTTCGCTGCTACAGTGGAAAGTTTTCGCAGCTTGCGCAAATTTTCTCGCCAAGAAGGGGGACTGTCCCCTTTTGGTTGCGGCTTCGCCGCGCTAGCATCGGGGCCTTACTCTAAGACCGGCACAACTAAAGTTTCTTACTACCCCTCTCAATCTTCGCCCAGGTATCCCGCAAGGTGATGGTGCGGTTGAAAAGCAACCGCTGCCGCGACGATTCGGCCGCATCCACGCAAAAATAACCGAGCCTTTCGAATTGAAAGGTGCTCCCGCGGGCGGCATCACCGAGATAAGGTTCAACGCGGCAGTCCGGCAATATTTCAAGCGATTGTGGGTTGAGGTTGATTTTCCAATCGATACCGTCGGGGAGATCGTCGGGATCTTCTTTGGTGAAAAGGTGATCGTAAAGCCGGACCTCGGCCTGTATCGCGTGGGCTACAGAAACCCAATGGATCGTTGCTTTTACTTTGCGACTACTGCGTGAAGAGCCGCTCTTGGTCTCCGGGTCATAAGTGCAGCGCACTTCGGACACGGCGCCGGTGGCGGCGTCTTTAACGACACCCACGCATTTGATGATGTAAGCATAGCGCAACCGGACTTCATTTCCCGGCGACAGGCGAAAGTATCCCTTGGGCGGCTCTTCGCGGAAATCGTCTTGCTCGATGTATAGGACGCGCGAGAAAGGAACCTTTCGCGTTCCCATCGAAGGGTCTTCCGGATTATTGACCGCTGCCAATTCTTCGGTTTGGTTCTCGGGGTAATTCTCAATGACGACCCGAATCGGGCGCAGGACCGCCATGACGCGCGGCGCCCGCTTGTTCAAATCTTCCCGCAGGCAATGTTCCAGCATGGCGATGTCCACGGTGCTGTTGCGCTTCGCCACGCCGATGCGCTCGCAAAAGTTGCGGATCGCCTCGGCAGTGTAGCCGCGCCGGCGAATACCGGCGATGGTCGGCATGCGCGGGTCGTCCCAGCCGGCCACATGGCCTTCTTTTACGAGCAGGAGCAATTTTCGTTTGCTCAGAACCGTGTAGGTGAGGTTCAGGCGGGCAAACTCGATCTGTTGCGGGTGGTGAATGTTCAATTGGTCGAGAAACCAATCGTAAAGCGGGCGGTGGTCCTCGAATTCGTGCGTGCAGATCGAATGGGTGATCCCTTCGATGGAGTCTGACTGGCCGTGGGCAAAGTCGTAAGTCGGATAGATGCGCCACCGGTCACCCGTACGGTGATGAGTCGCGCGCAGCACCCGGTACATTACCGGATCGCGCAAGTTAATATTCGGCGACGCCATGTCGATCTTGGCGCGCAGCGTGCGGCTGCCATCGGGGAACTCACCGGAGCGCATGCGCTGGAACAGACCCAAATTTTCATCCACCGAGCGGTCGCGATAGGGACTGTTCTTGCCGGGCTCGGTCAGCGTGCCGCGGTACTCGCGCATCTGATCGGCGTCAAGATCACAGACGAACGCCTTGCCGGATTTAATCAACTGAAGGGCGAACTGATAAAGCTGCTCGGAGTAGTCGGAGGCGTAGAACTCTCGGTCGCCCCAGTCAAATCCAAGCCAGCGCACGTCTTCCTTGATGGACTCGACGTACTGAACTTCTTCTTTGCTGGGGTTCGTGTCATCGAAGCGGAGATTACAAAGCCCGCCGAACTCGGCGGCAAGACCGAAATTGAGGCAGATCGACTTGGCGTGGCCGATGTGGAGATAGCCGTTGGGTTCGGGGGGGAACCTCGTGTGAACCCGGCCTTGGTTCTTACCCGCCCTGCGATCTTCCGTGACAATGTTGCGAATAAAATGGGACGGCGCCGCGTCGGTTGCGGCCGCCCTCGTCTCTGAATTTGCTTCCGTTGTTTTGGTCGCCACGAGCCTTTCTCCCGGTTGAGCGGACGATATTAGCATAATCCGAGCGAATTTTTAACGCGCCGTTGACGCCATTTTTACCGCCTGTTAGCTTACCCGCATGACGGAGGTTCGCACGCGCTTCGCCCCAAGTCCGACCGGGTACTTGCACATCGGCGGCGCCCGTACCGCGCTCTTCAACTATCTCTTCGCCCGCCACCACGGCGGCAAATTCATCCTGCGCATCGAAGACACCGACCGGGAGCGCTCCACGCCCGAGGCGATCGAGGCGATCTTGGAGGCGATGAAGTGGTTGGAGCTAGACCACGACGAAGGCCCCTACTTTCAGAGCGAGCGCTACCCGCTTTACAAAGAGAAGATCCAGGAGCTGCTGGCTAAGGGCAAGGCTTATCCCTGCATCTGCACGGCCGAGGAGCTCGACGCCAAGCGCCAAGCGGCGATGAAGGAAAAACGCAAACCGTCCTACGATGGCACTTGCCGGCCGGCGGACGGTGCCGTCGCGCCATTACCGACTGGCAAAGCGTACACCGTTAGATTCCGCTCGCCGCGGGATGGTGCGACGGTGGTCAAAGACGCGGTCAAGGGCGAGGTGGTTTTCGATAACCGCGAGCTCGACGACCTGATCCTCGCGCGCTCCGACGGCACGCCGACGTACAATTTTTGCGTCGTCGTCGACGACATCGACATGCGCATCACGCATATCATCCGCGGCGACGATCATCTGGGCAACACGCCGCGGCAAATTCAGCTCTATGAGGCGTTCGGCCATCCCCTGCCGCAATTCGCTCATGTGCCGCTGATCCTCGGCACCGATAAGGCGCGTCTCAGCAAGCGGCATGGCGCGACTTCCGTTACCACCTATCGCGACATGGGTTATCTGCCGGAAGCGGTGGTCAACTATCTGGTGCGGCTCGGCTGGTCCCACGGCGATCAAGAAATATTTTCCCGCGCCGAGCTGATCGAGAAGTTTTCTCTGCAGAGCGTCGGCAAATCGGCCGGCGTGTTCAACCCGGAGAAATTTCTCTGGCTCAATTCTCACTACTTAAAATCGAAATCTCTTGCCCAGCTCGCCGACGACGTCATCCCGTTCATCGCGGCCAAAGGCTACCCGGTGCCGCGCGATAAACCTTGGCTTGAAAAAATGGTAGCGACCTTACGAGAGCGAGCGAAAACCCTGGCCGAACTTGTCGAGTCGGCGCACTACTACTTGACCGATGAGATCAGCCTCGATGAGAAAGCCATTAAGAAATTTCTGACGCCGGAGGCCGCCGAGCCGTTGAAAAGCCTGATCGCCAAGCTTACGGCCCTGAGCGAGTTCAACGAAGCCGGCATCGAACAAGAATTCACCGCGACGCTGCAAGAGCAAGGCATACCGATGGGCAAACTCGCCCAGCCGGTTCGCGTCGCGCTCACGGGATCGACCATGAGTCCAGGCATCCACGACGTTATCGCCGTGCTCGGCAAAGAACGCACGCTCAAACGGCTTCGAGCTGCGTTGGATTACATCCACGCACCTACGTAAGGCCGTGACAGGCGAACCATCCCAGCCGCAAACCTGTCGTATTGACGAAACAGTTTTACCAGATCCCGTTGACCGCCTCGGCAAGGATACGGAGCGAGGCTAATGGGCGCCGCCACGCCAGAAATTGAGGTTATAATAGGAGTTCTTCAGTGGCATGCCGGACCGCTCGATCTGCGTGACCGCATGGGCAATTTCCTGAAACGTCATGTCCTGAACTGGATTATTCTCTCGGTACACGATGAGCATCCCGTCGTGGCTTTCACCGCGGGACATCCACTGTTCGTGTAACCCTATAAAGTCACCGGCATTAGCGGTCAGCAAAGCCAGATGATTCTCCGCCGCGTAACGGAGATGCTCTTGATCGTTCTGCCCGCGGGTCCCTGTGGTTCTCGGCGAGAAAACCTCATGTCCCGCCTTCTGCAACAGGCCAATCAATGCGTTAGAATCCATGTCGTCATCAAGGTAAACCTTCATGGGCGATCAGACTGGCGCCCTTCGAAAAATCCTCTTTGCTCCAGGGTCCCTCGTTCTCGATCCTTTTCTTGACAGATGATCGCCCAATTCTCTTGGCAATATTCTAGGGCCTCGTAAACGGCGTCCAGTTTAATGTCGCGATCCTTCGCTATCTGCTTTGGCTCCATCCGGGAGATATACCGGTCATGCCAGATGGTAGAAGCACGAACGCCTGCCCCGCGCAAGCACATCTCCCGACTCCGTTTGTCTGAACGGGTTTCAAGATATAGATACTTGGCTTTAGCTTTCATTTCGGCCTCCCTTAAGCGCCCCGCATCCGTATTTTAACGCGTAACATGCCGACTCTGGGCGATCAAGTTAACGCAAGTCCATTTGGTCACCATTTGGTCACCTTGACTACCCTCGGTAATTCTTCTAATTTTAATGCCTCTAGCAATTTGAGGAGTCGGCTAATTGGTAAGCCACCTGACTCTGGATCAGGCGATTGAAGGTTCGAGTCCTTCCTCCTCAGCCATGGTCCCATCGTCTAGCGGTTAGGACACCGGCCTCTCACGTCGGGAACACGGGTTCGATTCCCGTTGGGACCACCATTCGACTCGCGGTACAAAACCGCTCGCTCATGGCAGGCCACAATGTTCGACTCGCGGTAATCACTGCTCGCTCATGGCAGGCCACAATGGAGTCGGCTGGGGTAGTTTTCGAGTCGAATGGTGTCCCGAGAGAGCGTAGCGAGCCGAGGGACAGGCGCTTTTTCCCGAATCTTGAAACCCATTCTTCTGTTTACTCTTTCGCTGCGCGAGCGGCGCTCCGGTCAGTGGCCTTGACGGGTTCATCACTTTCCAGATAACTAAGAAGTTCAGCGGCAACGGCTAATCAGCATTAACCACAGGAGGCAATCAAAATGAGCGAGAGCATCAAAAAATCTACTCAGCGCTGGCAGTCGGATGTGATCGTCGATTTGATCAAGCAGTACGATTTTCCGTATATCTCGCTCAATCCCGGCGCGAGCTTTCGCGGCCTGCACGATTCGCTGGTCAACTACGGCGAGAACGATCCGCCGATGCTGCTCTGCCAGCATGAGAAGATCGCCGTGCAGATCGCCCATGGCTACGCCAAGGCGACCGGCAAGCCGATGATGGCCATCGTCCATGACGTCGTCGGCCTTTTGCACGCGCCGATGGGAATCTACTACGCCTACATCGATCGCTGCCCGGTGTTCATCGTCGGCGCCACTGGACCGATGGACGAAAAGTATCGCCGCCCGTTCATCGACTGGATTCACACCGCTTTCGCCCAGGGCGACGTGGTGCGCCAATTCACTAAATGGGACTATCAGCCCGGCAGTATCCACGGCGTGCCGGATTCGTTTGCCCGCGCCTACTCGATCATGATGAGCGAGCCCCAGGGCCCGGTCTACATGTGCTACGACTCGGCGCTGCAGGAAGGCGCGCTGAGAGAAGAACTGGCGCTGCCGAAATTCGCGGTCAAGGTCCCCTCGCGCATCGCGCCGGAGCCCGCGGCGATTGAAGAAGCCGCCGACATGCTGGTCGCCGCCGGTAACCCGCTCTTGCTCACGGAATACGCGGCGCGCATGCCGATCGGCTTCGACTCCACCGTGGATCTCGCCGAAACCGTCGGCGCTTCGGTCTTCGACATCAACAAGCGGCTCGGTTTCCCCAACCGCCACCCGCTGAGCGTGAGCTTTCACGGCGACGCCTTCAAGGACGTCGATCTGGTCGCGGCGCTCGACGTAGTCGATTGGACGCGCGGGTCGCACAAGCTCAACACCCAGACGCGCGAAATCACGGTGGTGACGACGCCCGACTGCAAATGGATCGATATCGGTTTCGCCGACATCGAGATCAGCAAATGGGCGACCGACTACAACAAGCACCACAACTGGGATCTGCGCGTGCTCGGCGACAGCGCCCTGACGATTCCGGCGCTGAGCGCGGCTTGCCGCAAGCGCATCGACGGCAACAAGGGGCTAGCGTCACGCATTGAAGAACGCAAGAAAAGCATCGGCGAAAGACACGCGCGACAGTGGCAAAAGTGGCAGGATCAAGTCAAGGAGCAGTGGAACGAGCGGCCGATGACTGAAGCGCGCCTGGCCCACGAAGTTTGGCAGGTCATCAAAGACGAGGACTGGGTGCTCACCGCCAACACGCTCAAGGAATGGGTCCATAAGGTTTGGGACTTCGACAAGCCCTATCGCCATGTTGGCCGCGAGCTCGGCACCGGCACGCAGATCGGCATGTCCATCGGCGTCGCCTTGGCGCACAAAGGCACGGGGCGGCTCGTCGTCGATCTCCAGCCGGACGGCGATCTGATGTTCGACTTGGGCGCGCTCTGGACGCCGATTAAATATCAAATCCCGATGCTGATCGTGATGTACAACAACCGTGCCTACTACAACGACTGGGCGCACCAGATACACATGGCGCACCAGCGCGGCACCGATCCGGCGCGCGCCTATATCGGCATGGACCTCGAAGGCCCGCCGCCTGACTTCGCCCATATCGCTAAAGGCATGGGCTGGTTCGCCGAAGGTCCCATCGAAGATCCGGCCGAAGTCGGCCCGGCAGTGCGCCGCGCGATCGCCCAGGTGAAGGCCGGCAAGCCAGCCCTGGTGGACGCCGTCGTGTGGCGCCGCGGCGAAAACGCATAAACAGTAATGAGTCCTGAGTGCTGAGTCCTGAGTGGGGGAGGGGACTCAGAACTCGTTACTCAGGACTCAGGACTTGTTGCTATCTGTCAGCTAACACTGAGGAGGAAAATTGCATGGCAAAGCCAGCTACCAAAGTAGAAACCATCAAGAAATCCGACCGGCGATGGCAGTCGGATGTCATCGTCGACATGATCAAGCGCTACGGCTTCGAGTATATCGCGCTTAATCCGGGGGCGAGTTACCGCGGTCTACACGACTCGCTGGTCAATTACGGTGAGAACGATCCGCCGATGCTGCTCTGCCAGCATGAGAAAATCGCCGTGCAGATCGCCCACGGCTACGCCCGCGCCAAGGGCAAGCCGATGATCGCCATCGTGCACAATTTAGTAGGCTTGCTGCACGCGCCGATGGGCATCTACTACGCCTATCTCGACCGTGCGCCGGTCTTCATCATCGGCGCCACCGGGCCGATGGCAGAGCCCAAGCGCCGTCCGTTCATCGACTGGATTCACACGGCCAACGGCCAGGGCGAAGCGATCCGCAATTTCGTCAAGTGGGATTACCAGCCGACGACGGTGGACGGCGTGCCGTGCGCTTTCGCGCGAGCTTATTCCGTGATGATGAGCGCGCGCCAAGGGCCGATTTATATGGTCTACGACGCGGGCCTGCAAGAAGCGCAGTTAGATCACGACGTCGAGATGCCGCCGCCAGGCGCTATAGATGTTCCCACGGCTCCGTCCGCCGATCCTGCCGCGTTGGCCAAAGCCGCCGACACACTGGCCGGGGCTAATCGCGTGGCGATCATCGCCGACTTCGCCGCCCGTCCGCCGCATGGCTGGAATCACGTCGTC
>JACPFE010000755.1 GCA_016183145.1 Deltaproteobacteria bacterium
AAATCGCTTGCGAATCGTCTGAAGGCTTGATCGCGGAGGCATCCTATGGCTAGAAGACATCACGATGTCGGCGGTCTTCCCGGCGCGGGGCCGGTGGATCAAACCGAGCATGTGCTTTCGGATTGGGAAATCCTCGCCGACGCGGTGAACCAGGCGTTGACCGCGCGCGGCATCAAGCGCACCGACGAGATGCGCCGGGCGCGCGAAGAAATGGACTCGGCAACCTATCGCGACATGACTTACTACGAGCGCTGGATCGCGAGCATCGAAACCATTTTGATCGAGAAAAAGATTCTTACCAAGGAAGAGATCGACCGCAGGCTTGCCGCATTCGAGAAAAAATGGGGCGAGCCGTGAACGAAGCAAGCGGTAAATTTCGGCCGGGCGACCGGGTGCGTGTGCGCTTCGAAGACCGTCCGGGCCATATTCGCACGCCGTGGTACGTTCGCGGCAAGAGCGGCTGGGTCGAGCGCGTGTACGGCGACTTTCACAACCCGGAATCGTTGGCCTACGGTGGCGACGGGCTGCCGACAAGAACGCTCTACCTGGTCGCTTTCAATCAGGCCGATGTCTTCGGCGCGGCTGAAGCGCCCAAGGATAAAGTTCTCGTCGACATTTATGAGCATTGGCTCGATCCGGCCGCTTAGGGAGGACTAAAGATGAGCGACACGCATGGCTCCGAACAGGCTCTTGAACATCCCAAGCACGAGCTCAGCTACTACGCCAAGCGCATCTACGCCATCCGTGACCTGCTGCTCGAAAAGGGCGTGCTCGACGAAAAAGATATTCAATGCCAGATCGAATACCAGGAAGCGCGCTCGCCGGCCAACGGCGCCAAGTTGGTCGCGCGCGCCTGGACTGATCCGGCTTTCAAAGCGCGCCTGATCGCCGATCCCAAGGCGGCTTGCCTGGAGATGGGCATCGACGCCACCAGCATCAATGAATTCGTCGTTCTCGAGAATACCGAGAAGGTCCGCCACATGGTGGTGTGCACGCTTTGTTCCTGCTATCCGCGGCCGATCCTGGGACGCCCGCCCGATTGGTACAAGAGCTTCAACTACCGCCAGCGCGCGGTCAACGATCCGCGCGGCGTGATGCGCGAATTCGGGCTCACGCTGTCGGACGACGTCGAAGTACGCGTCCACGACAGCACCGCGGACATCCGCTACTTGGTTTTGCCGTTGCGTCCGAAAGGAACTGAAACTTTGAGCCAACCCGATCTGGAAAAACTCGTCACCCGCGACAGCATGATCGGCGTCATGGACGCCCTGCCCGCTTTGCCGAAAGCCTAGCGTTTGTCTTTCTTATCGGCCCGGCGGTGGAGGAAAAATTAGCAGAGATGGTGCCAGGCTTTTATTGTTTGCTTTTACTAGAAACCCTTACACGAATACCAAATAACCAAAGCCTGACACGAACCCCGAACCCGTCGAGTCTCCGGCGGCCCACCAAGTCTCTCTCGACCTTTCGAAACTTCGTGCACCCGATGGATTCTCCTTCGCCGCATACCTCGCAGCTTGCTGCGAGGATGAAGGCGAGGAGAACCCTCCGTAGCCTTGGCGAAGAAAGGTGGAAGGGCTTCGGAGAATTTCGCTAAGATACCTCGGAGCTTTGCTCCGAGGAGCTTCATTGCTGCGTCCTTCCATATTCGCCCTTCACCGGTCTCGGCGCCAACCTCAAGAAGCTCAAGGAGAAACCGGACGAGGTCCAGGAGGCGCTCCGTAACAGAACGGGTCTCGGCATCAGAGAAGTTGAAGGCTGGGCGATCTTGATGCTATAAAGATGTGGAAAAATAACTGTTTCATGATTGCCTCCCCAAAGAACCATATGGAATCACCGGCGGTTCATCTAAAGATTGGCGATGGTAGCGTATCGCGCGATGGGCCAGACTGCTACGTCATCGCGGAAATCGGCCATAATCACCAGGGAGATGTTGAGAAGGCTAAGGATATGTTTCGGACCGCGAAGGAATGCGGCGTGAACGCGGTGAAATTGCAAAAGCGAGACAACCGGTCCTTGTATACGCGGGCCATGTACGACATGCCCTACGACAATGAAAACAGCTTCGGGGCAACTTATGGTCAACATCGCGAGGCGTTGGAGTTTGGCGATGATGAATTCAGGGAATTGAAGCGCTATGCCCATGAGATCGGCTTAACCCTGTTTGCCACCGCCTTCGACTTTCGTAGCGCCGATTTCCTCGCGGAACATGATATGCCCGCCTATAAAATCGCGTCCGGCGATCTAAAGAATACGCCTTTATTGCAACATGTGGCTCGCTTGGGGAGGCCGATGGTGGTGAGTACTGGGGGCGCCACGATGGAGGACGTTCAGCGGGCTTATGATGCGATCATGCCGATCAATCGGCAATTGTGTCTGCTGCAATGCACCGCGAGTTACCCGGTTGACCCGGAGCAAATGAATCTGCGCGTGATTGCCACTTACCGCGAGCGCTTTCCGGATGTGGTGGTCGGGCTTTCGGACCACCAGAATGGGATCGCCATGGCCATCGTTGCGTACACCCTGGGCGCCAGGGTGATCGAAAAGCACTTTACATTGAATCGCGCCTGGAAAGGGACCGACCACGCCTTTTCTCTCGAACCGGTCGGCATGCGCAAGCTGGTGCGCGACCTTCGGCGTACGAGCGTGGCTTTGGGAGACGGGGTAAAGCGAAACTACCCCTGCGAAGAAAAGCCCCTCGTCAAGATGGCAAAGAAACTGGTTGCGGCTCGCAATCTGCCCGAGGGGTGTATGCTTAAGCGCGAAGATATCGCGATCAAGTCACCCAATGACGGGTTGCCGCCGTATGAGCTTAATCGAGTAATTGGCAAAGTAATGCGCCGCAGTCTCCGTGAAGATGAAAATATCTCTTTTGAAGATCTGAAAGACGGATAGCTTTTGCACACCAGAACCTTGCGGCCGGACGCGCCGTCATTGCAAGAACGAATGCGCGCCATACGCCTGGTCGCTTTCGATTTCGACGGAGTTTTCACCGATAACAGAGTCTATGTTTGGCAAGACGGCTCCGAGGCCGTTTGTTGTTTTCGCGGCGACGGGATTGGGCTTGAGAAGCTGAAACGATTGGGAATTGAGGCAGTGATTATATCCACCGAGGTCAATCCCGTCGTTAGCGCGCGGAGTCGCAAGCTGGGCATTCGCTGCCTTCAGGGGTGCAAGGATAAACGGGCCTCGTTGGAAGGGATCGT
>JACPFE010000769.1 GCA_016183145.1 Deltaproteobacteria bacterium
CCGATGAAAAGATCGCTGCTCATCCTGTTCGCCCTGTTTTCGTTCCCGCCGCCGCTGGCGCATTCTTCCTGCCGCGAACTCGACGTCGCGCGCCGCGGCTTGCGTCCCGCCTACGCCGCCGAGCCTGACGCAACGGTCGAATTCTTCGGCCATAATTTCTTTCAGATCACTTCGAGCAAAGGCACCAAAGTCATCACGGACCCGGTGGCTCCCGGCTTCTACCCGACGCCCAACGTCGCGCCTCACGCAGTGACGGTCGGCAGAGAGCATCCCAACCACAACTACGTGGCGATCGCGAAAAACAACGCCGTGGTTTTACGGGGCCTGGCTAATTACGGCGCCGAGTGGAACAAGGTGAGCACCACCGTGCGGGATATATTGATTTATACCGTGCCGATTTATCAGCAGCAGTTCGGCAACGCGCTCAAAGGCGCCGCTTTTGTCTTCGATCTCGGAACTTTGTGCATCGCTCATCTCGGCGACTTGAGCCACAAGCTCACCGAGGAGCAAATCAAGGCGTTCGGCAAAGTGGATATCGCGATGATTCCCATCGGCGGCACCTTCACCATGCCGCCCGACACCGCGCGGGAAGTTCTACAGCAACTCAAACCGAAGATCGCCATCCCCATGCACTACCGAGAAAGCACATATCTGCTGGACATGTTCGTCAAAGGGTACCCCCATAAGTACCTGGGCGCTCACGCCATGACCTTCAGTAAGATGGCGCTACCGCCGCCCACCCAGATCATCGTATTCACCCCCTGGGGCATGCGGGACTACAGATAGAAGAATCGGGGTGTTGGGGTAATGGAGCATCGGAGTACTGTGGTCTAACAGCGCCCCGCTAGAGCATGATTCCGCCCTGAACCGTTTTTGCGAGCTTTGCGCCCTTGGCAGCGCTCGGAACAGGTCTTTCGGTTAGATCTTAAAGGCTTCCACGGTTTCCCGCGCGAATAGCTCGTCGAGATTCAGTTTCTGCTTGATGAGGCCCTGCTCGTAAAGATAGCCATGCAACGTCTCTAAATTGGCGCGATTGGGCTCCAGCCCGTACGGCCAGTAGTCCGCGGTCATCAAGTCGCGCGTGGTTTCGTACTCGGCGGAAGTCCACGGCAGGCTCACCCGCAGAATGTTGGTGTCGTACAGCTCGCGCATGCAAATCTCTTTGGCCGCGCAGAAGGCTTTGTAGAGCGTCTGCGCCACCCAGGGCCGCTTTTCATAGATCGCCCGTTTGATCACGATCACATGCATGATCGGAAACAAGCCGGTCTTTTTGAAGTAAGCCATCTCCGCCCGGCGGTAGTCCGGAAAAAGCCTTTTCACTCGCGGCGAACCTTCGAGAAAGCAGCCCGGCATACGCGGTGACATCATCGCGTCGATTTCGCCGCTTTCGATCATCGCGTTGAGCGTCGTATCCGGTCGACTTTCCATACGTACGCCAGGCGGCATCTCGAAATCGACCCGGTCTTTCCTGCCGGGATGCTCCTCGCCCGCCTGAACCCAGTAAATATCGCCCGGCGCAACGCCGTATTCGTGCTGAAACAGCCCGCGCAGCCACACCGCCGCGGTCATGGAATACTCCGGCACGCCCATCCGCTTGCCGCGCAGATCTTCGACGCGCTCAACGCCGGATGCGGTATTGACGAAAATGCAACGATGCCGAAATGTCCGCGACGGGAAAACCGGAATGGCGACGAAGGGCCGGCGGCCGCCCGCCGCCGCGGTCAAAAACGCGCCCATCGACAGCTCCGACACGTCGAATTCCTCGTACTTCATCATGCGCCAGAAAATTTCTTCAACCGGCATCACCAGGTAGTTGATCTCGACGCCCTCCGGCTTGACGATGCCGTCCTTGAGCGGACGGGTCCGGTCGTAGTCTTCGCACGCGACGGTCAAATGAAGCGATTTCATGTCTTGCTCTTCCTTAATGCCGTTTTCTTTTCCTGCGCCGCGGCAACCCGTTTTACGAATTTCTGCAGCTCCTTGACGAACTGTTTCCTGCCTTTTTGCGCCAGCAGATTTCCCAGGTATGCGCTGCCAAGGCAGATCCCGGTCACTCCGACCCGGACGTACTCCGTAACGTTTTTCAAGCTCACTCCACCCGACACCATGAAGCGAACGTCGGGAAATGGCCCCTGCATCTGCCGAATGAAATAAGGGCCGCCAACCAAATCCGCCGGAAAAATTTTCACCAGATCGGCCCGGGCGCGCTGGGCCGCGATGATCTCCGTCGCCGTCGCCGCGCCGGGGAAACAGGCGATGTTGGCCATGTGGCAAATGCCGATCAGGTTAAGCTCCAGAGACGGCGACACGATGAACTCAGCCCCAACGCCGATCGCCCGCTCCGCTTGTTGCGGCGCCAGCACGGTGCCGGCGCCGACGTGAATGTCTTTGCGGGCCGCCAATTCCTTGATCACGTCCAGCGCGCCCGGCACGCTGAATGTGATCTCGACAAATTTGATGCCGCCTTCCGCGGCGGCTTGCGCCAATGCCAAAGCGTCATCGCCGCTCTTGGAGCGCACCACGGCGATTAAGCGGCTGGCGTGTAGTTCAGGAATGAGTCTTGTTCGGTCCATTAGCAACTCGAAGAGCTAATCGTCAGTAAACAACAAAGTGAGCAGTCGTCTTTCCTCCTCTCCCTCTGGGAGAGGACTGAGGTGAGGGCCAGCGTTTGCGCCTGAATCAACCCTCACCCTTCCCTCTCCCGCATCCGCCAGAGGACGGATCAGCCTCAGGCTGAAGCGGGCGAGGGTGGGAATTAAGCCGGCGTCAACTCGCTCAACTCAAACTCAGACCGCCGTCGACGATCAACGTCTGCCCCGTCACGAAATCCCCGCCGGTGATCAAGCCGAGGATCGCTCCCGCCACCTCATCCGGTGTGGCGATGCGTTGCAACGGATAACTCGCCGAAGCCTGCGCAATCACTCGCTGGTAGGCGGCTCCATAGTGAGTGCTCATCCACGGCGTGTCGGTGAACGCCGGGGCGACGCAGTTCACCCGCACCTTCGGCGCCAGCGCGATGGCCAAGCCCTTGGTCAGGTGAATGAGCGCCGCCTTCGCAGTGCCGTAGGCCAGCGACGACATGGTCGAGGGCGACAGCACGCCAGAGATCGATGACACGTTGACCACCATCCCCTGATGGACCGCGAGCAGCTCCGCGGCGGCTCTCGTGCAGCGAAACGTCCCTTTGACGTTGACGTCGAGAATCTCGTCCCACATCGCATCGGTCAGACCTTCGAGATCGGACACCTTTACCCAGTGCGTCACGCCGGCATTGTTGATCAAAATGTCCAAGCGCCCGAACTCGTCGCGAATCTTGCCGATCATCGCGCGCACCTGCGCGTCGCTTTGCACGTCAGCCTGCACCGCCAAGGCTTTGACCCCAATCCGCACGATTTCATCAGCGAGAACTTGGGCGTCCTTGGCCGACTTTCGATAATTGATCGCCACGCCGCTGACGCCGGCTTTGGCGAGCGCGCGCACCGCCGCGCCGCCGATGCCACCCGCGCCGCCGGTCACGAGAGCAACTCTACCTCTTAGCTCCATGAACGCACCATCCGATCCGATCGGTGATTCAGTTTGACGGGGATTTGTAGGGGCGATCCTGCGTGGTCGCCCGTCCGAGAGGGCAAACACATAGGTTTGCCCCTACAACGAAAACCGATTGATCACAAACTGAACCAACATTTCGATCCTCCATCCTCAATCCTCGACCTTAATCCCTCGCAGCACCGCCGTGCGCGCCAAATCGATATGCCAATCACCCGGGAGCTTCACCAGCTCGTCGGGCTTGCCGATGTAACGAATGGCCACGCCATAATTCTTTTCCGCCGCCGCCGGCGTGATGTAGCCTTCGATCACGTCCCAGCGCACCTTCTCGGGATCGCGTCTTATCGGATCGCCATAACCGCCGCCGCCGGGCAGATTGACGTGAACGACTTCGCCGTTTCCTAGATCCTTGAGCGCTTTGGCATTGAGCCGCGTCCCATCGCTTAACGTCACTTCGCCGGTGGCGCCCGCCTGTCCGCCGAGAAGTCCCGGCGCGGGATAGGCGGTACGATCGGCGATGGAGCTCACGCTCCACCTGCCTTCGCCGCGGCGCGTAAACTCCGTCAACTGGCCGAGCCCGCCGCGCCAGGTGCCGGCTCCGCCGGAATCGGCGCGCAATTCGCGACGCTTCATGACCACCGGCGATAAGCTCTCGATGACTTCGGCGGGTACGCCGGCCACGCCGCTGGGGAATCCGACGGCGTTCAATCCATCCTTCGACGGGCGCGCGCCGGTGCCGCCGACCTGAAAGACCGTCAAGGTGAACGGCGGGTTCTCACCGCGCCAAACGCTCAGCCAGATCGGATCCGCGCCCGGCGCCATCAAACGGCCCGGCATCGCGCCGGACAACGCGGCGAAGATCGCGCTCGGAATGAAATGGCCGATCACCTGACGGCTCGCCACCGGCGCCGGGTCCAGCGCATTTAAAATGCTCCCCGGCGGCGCGCTCACATGCACCGGGCGAAAGCTGCCTTCGTTATGCGGCACGTCGGGACAGATCGCCGCCTTGATCGCGAAACTCGCGTACGCGTGGGTGTAGTTGAGCACGACGTTAATGCCGCGGCTGCTCTGGGGCGAGGAGCCGGCGAAGTCGATGAAGATATCATCGCCCGCGACTTTGACCTTGCAGCGCACCACGATGGGCTCTTCGAAGCCGTCGCTCCAGGTTTCATTGGTCCATTCGCCACTCGGCAACTTGGCAATTTCGCCGCGCACGGCGGCTTCGGAGCGCCC
>JACPFE010000767.1 GCA_016183145.1 Deltaproteobacteria bacterium
GCGGAATCAGATACGTTATCCATGGAACATTCATTTATTGCCTCCCCTTTTAAACGGGAAGGAGTATAGCGAGATTTTTTTGCAAGGGTCAAGAGCCCCCAGTTTAGAGAGGTAGGTCTCTGAACTCGCTAGTGTAGTGTCCCATTAATCTCTTTACAGGCCGTTCGTGGTGAGCATGTCGAACCATGAACGGATTTTTTCACACACTCTCATAGGTCGAGCGTCCGCCCTAACTGTTTCTGCTTCGCCTTTTCCAGCACGAGGGCGCCGAGAGCGACGTCGGCGACCCCCTGGCCGGCGTTGTTCTTGTAGAAAGTGATCTGCTCGGCCTTGGTGCGGCCGTCATTGTTGCCGGCGAGAATCGCGCCGATCTCGATCAGTTGCTCCCATTTGATGACGCCGCGATTCACGGGGTCGAAGATATCCGCCTGCTCATCCTGAATCGCCTGTTGAATCGAGACGATGCCGTGGACATGACTGCGCGAGAGCGTGGTGTCGTCGATTTCGCGCCGCTTGGCGGCGGTGAAGCCGCCTTTGACCAGGCCGACGTTGCTGCCGACGATGGTCGTTACATGCTGCCCAGGTTCGAGCCAGTTTCCGTCGAACACCGGCACGCTGGAGTTGGTCGCGGTGAGAATGATATCGGCGCCGCGCACGGCTTCTTGCGGCGATGAAACCGGCGTGATGTTAATGTTGGTCACCGGTCCCATCTCTTCGGCGAATTTGCGCGGGTTCTCCGGATTACGGCTATAAACCTTGACGTTCTTCAGCTTGCGCACCTGCATCATCGCCAAGAGATGATTTTTCGCCTGACCGGCGGCGCCGAAGATGCCGATGGTCGATGCATCGGGCCGGGCGAGCAGGTCGGTGCCCACCGCGCTGGTGGCGGCTGTGCGTAGACCGGTGACGGCGATGTTGCCGGGCAGCTCTGCGCAGGTGATCTCGCCGATGACGATGCCCTTGAGCTCACCTTCGGCGGAATCGTAGAGCACGATGACCGGATGATTGAGGCGCGGATAGACCTGTTCTTCGGCCATCGGCTTGACCCACTCACAGTGGGTCATCAGCCCCGTGGCCTTTGCCGCCGGGACGCCGCCCTGGTGCACGCTCACGCGCACGCCGGTGGGAATATGGATGCGCCGGCGCGGCGCGTTGAACTGCGGGTTCTCGCCCCATTCGCGAAATCCCAAACGGACCGCTTCGACGGCCTCGGCCATGGTGACGATGCCGCGGATTTCATGGGGGCTAACGAGTAAAGGTTGCATGAGGGACTCCAATGCTTTTCGACTTAATTAGCACCCTGCCGTAAGTTAGGCAATGTCGGTGAATCACCGTCAGGTTCAGTTCAAATCGTTCAAGGCCCCACCTTACTCCTCCCCCGCGTCGCGGGGGAGGATAGAGGAGGGGGACAATTTGATCAGAGCGGAGCGCTTGAACGATTTGAACGACCGTTTTCATCTTCCGGAGTTCAGGCGATCCTGAAGCGCGTCGCCGATCAGGTTGAGTGCGATGACCGTGATCATGATGGCGAGCCCGGGGTAGGTGGTCAGATGGGGCGCCACGAGGAGAAATTGTCTTCCCTCATTCAGCATAGAGCCCCAGGAAGGCGTCGGCGGCTCCACGCCGAGGCCCAAGAAGCTCAGGCTGCCTTCGGCGACGATCGCTGCGGCCAGGCCGAAGGTGGCCTGGATGACGAGCGGCGGAAGCAGATTCGGCAGCAGATGGCACAGGATGACCCGGCCGGGCGCGCAGCCGAGCGCCCGGGCGGCATGCACGAACTCGCGCTCGCGCAGCGCCAGGATCTCGCCGCGCACCAGGCGCGCGTAGCCCGTCCAGCCGATCAAGCAAAGGGCCAGGATGACATGATCGAGTCCCGGACCGAGCACAGCCGTAAAAGCAATGGCGAGAAGAATCCCCGGAAAGGCGAGCAGAACATCGACCAGGCGCATGAGCAACTGATCGAGCCAGCCGCCGAAATAGCCGGCCAGCGCCCCTAGGGCGAACCCGATCGAAAGAGACAGCGCGACGGTGGCAACGCCGACGAGCAGCGAGACGCGGCTGCCATAGATCGTCCGGCTCAAAATATCCCGCCCGAGTTTGTCCGTCCCCAGGGGATGACCTTGAGTGGAGGTCAGCAGATCCTGGCCGAGGTTTTGGCGGGTAGGATCATGGGGCGCCAGCGCCGGCGCGAAGAGCGCGGATGACGCGAGCAAGAGCAGGATAAGGATGCCTGCGTGCAGACCGCGCTTACTTTCCATAGTGGATTCTCGGATCGGCGAGCCGGTAAAAAATATCGGTGAGAAAATTCACCAGCAGATAGGTTGTCGCGATCACCAGCACGCAGCCTTGAACCAAGGGATAATCCCGCGCCTGAATCGCCTGCACAGTTAGCCTGCCGATGCCGGGCCAACTGAAGACCGTTTCGGTGATGATCGAGCCGGCGAGCAGACTGCCGAACTGAAGGCTCACAATCGTGATCACCGGCAGCAGGGCGTTGCGCAGGGTGTGCTTTAACCAGACGCGCGATTCACTCAAGCCCTTGGCCCGGGCGGTGCGCACATAATCTTCGCGGATCGCTTGCAGCAAACCGGCGCGCAGAATCCGCGTCAGGATCGCCGCCATTCCCAGACCGAGGGTGAGCGACGGCAGCACCAGATGGCCGAGGCCGCCGCGGCCGGAGACCGGCGTCCAGCCGAGTTGAATCGCAAACACGATCATCAGCATCGGGCCGAGCCAAAAGTTGGGCAATGAAAGGCCGAACAGTGAAAACAACAGGGCGGCGCGGTCGATCCAGGAGGCTCTGTGGCGCGCGGCCATGGCGGCCAGGGAAAAAGACAGCAGCAACGCCACCGCCATGGCACAGAAGGTCAGTTGAAAGGTTGCCGGAAAGCGCGCTCGGATGAGGGCCGAAACGCTCGCCCGCTCGGAGAGCGAACGTCCGAGATCCACCGTCAAAAGTCCCGTTAGAAAACTCCGGTACTGAGCGAGCAGTGGACGGTCGAGGCCGAGGCTTCGGCGCAGCTCTTCTTTGTCCGCAGCGCTGGCGGTTTCGCCGAGCATGACCTCGACGGGGTCGCCGGGAACCAGGTGGATCAAGAAAAAAACCAGCGTCAAAGCGCCGAGCAGGGTCGGCAGGAGCAACAGCAGTCGCTGAAAAAAATAACGCTTCACGAGGCCGCGGATTAGCTTGTTGTGATTCTAGTGTTCGACAAAAGAAGTTCAAAACAATTATCGCGCCAAGACGCCAAGACGCAAAGTGACGGGGCGAGGGCCGTCATCCCGAGCGAATGCGAGGGATCTAAGAAAGATTTCTCCCTTCGGTCGAAATGACAAACCGTTCTTACCGTAGCGTCTTTGCGCGAGTCATTTCTGTTCCGATTGCCTAACTCAAAATTCAAGCGAGAACTTCAAAATGCCTTCGGTTAGGGGCTCAGCGAGACCTTTTTAAATGATATGAATTCGCCGTCGGGATAGGGGACGAATCCCCGGACATGGGGCGCCTGGACGACGACGTTCTTCCACCACCAGAGCGGGATGTAGGGCAGATCCTCAGCGAGGAGTTTTTGCACCCGGCCGTAGATGATTTTTCGCTGCGCCGGATCGACCGCGGCCCGGCCGGCTTCCAGTAGGCGGTCGATTTCCGGATTGCGGTAGTGACCACGGTTGTCGCCGATGGGCGGCACGCTGTCGGAATGGAAGAGCTGGAAATAAATATCCGGGTCGGCGACGCCGACCCAAGCGAGAGAGAACAGATGGAAGTTGCCTTTTTTTACGTCGTTGTAAAAAGTGCCCCATTCATAGCTGCGGATTTCGAGCTCGACACCCACCCGTGCCAGTTGTTCCTTGAACGCCTCGGCGATTCTGCGGCGCAGATCGATGTTGGTGGTTTTAAAAGATACCCGAAAACGCGGCCGCGGTCCGTCGCCGTCGGGATCGGGATAGCCGACTTCGTCCAAAAGCCGTTTGGCCTTTTGCGGATCGTAAGGCCACTGGGGCACGGATTCGTCGAAAGCCCAATTGAGCGGCGAGAGCAGGCCGCTGGCGGGTGTGACGCTGTCTTTCAAAACATAGCGAATGATGCTGTCGCGGTCGATGGCGAGGGCGAGGGCCTGGCGCACCTTGCGCTGGCGCAAAATCGGATGAGTCAGATTGATACCGATGTATTGAAAGGTCGTGCCTTGGTGGGCAGCGACGGAAGCCTGGGTGTTTCGTTCCAGCCAAGGCAGCACGTCCGGTTCGATATCGTTCTGCATGAAGCCGATGGCGCCCTTCTTGAATTCGAGCACGCGAACCAGCGCGTCGGGCACGACCTTGAACACCAAGCCGGTAAGCGACGGTTTTCCTTCCCAGTAGACCGGATTGGCCTTGAGCGTTACCTTTTCACCGGAATTGACGGATTCCAGCATGAACGGGCCGGAGCCGGGCGGCGGCATCGCGTTTGTCTCCGCTCCCGGCGAGCCCACCGGCACGATGCCGATGGTAAACTGTTCGAGAAACGGCGCGTGCGGCGCCGACAGGCGAAAGCGCACACGATAAGGCCCGAGCACGTCGATGCCGTCAAGGGGTTTGAGCATCCCTCTTTTCGGTGAGCGGCTCTTCGGATCCAAAATGCTCTCGTAGGTGTAGCGCACGTCTTCCGCCGTGAGCGGTTTGCCGTCGTGGAATTTTGCGTCGCGCCGAAGGTCGAACAGGTAGGTTTGGGCGTCCGGCGCCGTCCAGCGCTCAGCCAGCTCGGGCTGCAGGCGCATGCGCTCGTCGGCGCGCAGCAGTGAGTTGTAGATCAAACCGCCGATGCGTACCCCGTTGGCATCGGTGGAGTAGCGCGGATCGAGCTGAAGCGGGTTGCTTTCGATGCCAACGACAAGATAATTGGAACGAGGCTCCGGCGCGGGCGAGAAGCGGCAGCCGGCAAGAAGAAAGAAGACCGCGATGAAAAGATAGATGATCCCATGTCTGTTAAACGATCGGAGTCCCGGCGAGAAAATTAAACCGACGATCACTCTCGGCATACTATATCACTCCTGCCGAAGAAGGCCCAACGATCATCGCCACTGGTACAGGAATGGGGCGTACGCTGCGTGCTTTGGTTTGGCTCCCCGCTTGCTACTACGGACGCCGGTTTCTTCTACCGATCCGGTTGAGCACTCGCTTCAAGGCCACGCGCGCCCGCGTTAGAGGAGTGATTTTGCCGCCCTCGAGCCGAACTCTGAGTTCGACATAGAACATCGACAGGGATCTCAGCGTCGATTTGAATAGGTCATCCCGCCCCTGGGTGTCACCGCGACAGATATGGTGGTGGCAGCCAATGGCAACGGCTTGAACCGGCACGAGCATCTGGATCTTCGAAAGATCATCCAAATCCAAGCTTTTCTCCGCCGACTCAATCTGCATCGCAGCCGCCCGCACCTCGTGCCGGTCCCGCGCATATTCCTCGTAGCGCATGTCCATGAGTTTTTCCCAGTCTCGAAGATGGTTCGTTTCGACACCCAAGGTCCTCAGGTGGTTCACGTATGCTTTGGGGATCGTCTTGTTCAGACCGGCGAGATAGTCCCGGAACTCTCCCGCGACACGGAGATCAGGGGCCTCGAGCAGAAGCATGATCAACACAACAAACCCAACGACCAGCTCATTGAAGATCCTGTCCTGCTCGACTTGACTCAACTGCTCGAACCTTGCCAGCCGGCGGAATTGTTTTTCGCGAAACAGTTGGAATGCGGCGCCCGCCGCAGTCTGCGCCAGACCCGTGGCTGTTGCGTCAGCCATCTGTTCGAGCGATTCAAAAGCGGGGCTATCTTTTGTCATGGTATTTTGGGGGTAGGGGATCGGCAAGGAGTTTACCCATCAGCACACCTATCAACGATAGACTCTTATCCCCAAAGTGGTGGACTAATCAAGTTCGGGAAAGATCCCGGCAGGAGTGACGGAAGGGATAACCCTGGCCCGAGACTAGTGGAAGGGTGGGGTCGCCGGCAACCTTGACGGTCAGCGTGGCAGTCGATATTGTCACAGGCTGTTGCATCGTTGCGATCATGGACCAAGAAATCATAAGCGGATTGAAAGAACGTGTTTCGACTGAAGGCCTGGATGCCATCGTCGCTTTATCGCCGGAAAACGTCACCTACGTGTCCGGCTTCGTCGTGCCGTCGCAGTCGCTTATGCGCTGGCGCCACGCGGCCTGTATCGTCACGGCGAACGGTAAGGTTTCGATGGTTGCCATCGACATGGAAGCGACCACGGTGAAGGCGCACGCGGAGATAAAGGATTTGCGCATCTACCGCGAGTTCATCGACGATCCTATGGACATGCTCGCCGAATCGTTGCGGGACATGAAACTTGACCGCGGGAAGGTTGGCATCGAAATGGAATTTCTGCCCGCGAAGGATTTCGCCGCGCTGCAAAGGAATCTACCCGCCGTTCAGTGGATTGCAGCGGACGCCATCTTCAACAAAGCGCGGCAGATCAAAACGCCGAATGAGTTGGCGCTGCTTCGTTCGCTCAGCAAGCTCACCGACAAAGCCATCGGCGATACGCTCAGACAGGCAAAAGTCGGAATGAGCGAGCTGGACCTCGCGGGCCAACTCTTGACCAGGCTCTTCGCCGGGGGCGCGGAGAGCTATAAGCTGATGATCATCGCGTCCGGCGAGCGCAGCCAATTTCCCAACGTCGGGCCGACGGAGCGGAAGCTGCAAAAGGGCGACATCATCAGGATGGAGATCTTCGGCCAGAAAAACGGCTATCTCACGGGCGTCTGCCGGACGGCGGTCGTTGGGCAGCCGACTTCCGAGCAGGAAAAAATTTGGGCGAATCTGATCGAGTGCAAATACCTCGTGATGGACTTGATCAAGCCGGGCGCCAGTTGCCCGGTGATTTACCGGAAGTTTCTAGAAAAATTCAGCGCGTTGGGTTTTGAGCCGATCAGCTTCGTCGCTCATGGCATCGGCCTGCACTTGCACGAAGAGCCTTACATGGGTCGTTACGGCGATGAGATTGTCCAGGCGGGGATGGTTGGAGCGTTCGAGCCGCTGGTTTATATTCCGGGCCGCTTCGGTATGCAGAACAAAGACATGTTTTGTGTGACCGAAAAGGGCTGCGAGCTCTTGTCCGATGACACGCCGACGGATACGCTGTTGAGGGTCGGCTAACAGGAAGGATCTCCAGGCTGCCGAGTTGCTATTTCCTGTGTATCTGTGCAGAGAAGAATTCGGATATTTCACCGCGGAGGCGCGGAGGGCGCGGAGTAAAATGTTTTAAATTATGAAATATTCCGAACTCTGCGAACTCGGTGTCTCCGCGGTGAATTCGCTTTTTCAGGAGACGCCAAAGCGTCTGCCATAAAATGAAGATCACAAACATTGAAACCATTCCGATTCGTCTGCCGACGCGGCGGGCGCATCAATGGGCGAGCCTCACGACGCCCATCGGCGTCTA
>JACPFE010000768.1 GCA_016183145.1 Deltaproteobacteria bacterium
GAAGGCCAAGGTCATTGTGACTACACCTGCGATGGACGTGCCCGTCGCAGTCCCGCCACCGAGCATGCTCAGAATGATCGCGAAGAAAATCCAACCGATAAGATCGTTGACCACCGCTGCCCCAATAATAACGTGACCGAGAGGGGTCTTCAGGAGATTCATATCCATCAACATCTTCGCGCCTAAGGGGATGGCTGAAATGGACATGGCCACGGCCATAAACAGCGCGAAAAGCCATCTCTGTTCTGAGTTCACCAAGTACCTCTCGGGCAGATACAGGGCGAAAATCAATCCTAGCGCAAAAGGGATAGTGATCCCCATCAGGCTGGTTGAGAACACCACGCGGCGCTCATGCCTCAAGGTGGCGAGGTTTACTTCAGTGCCGGCCACCAACAGGAGAAAGACGCTGCCGAGCCAGGCGATCGTCCCCAGCATATGGGTTTGCGCGGAAGGAAAAAGAAACGCCGATAAATCCGGGGCAAGAGCGCCTAATATAGACGGCCCCAACAAAACCCCGGCAACGATCTCTCCAACGACCGCAGCCTGCCCGAGCCTACGCAAGAAACTTCCCAACGTCAGCGCCACAGATAAAAGGATAAAGAGCTGGAAGAGAAAAAGAGCGAAATCGTGTTCAGTGGGAAAGGTCATCGTTGCCGCACCATCGAATCAGAATCTGTTGCAATTCTAACGACCAAAACACGATCCCTTTTACCTCGCTCAGTGAAACGGCGAGGGTTTTGCGGTGGAAAACCAGTAGGTCGAGGGCCAGCAGCCGCGGGACAAAGACATTGAAAGCAACCCGTAAGATCATCCGCTCCAGTGTCATAGGTCCTTCTTGCCGCGAGGGAAAAAATACAGGAGCAGCGTCACAAGGCTTAAACCGGCCACAAGTCCCGACGGTATAAACTCACCGATGCGCGTGGAGCGAAAGCCAAAAAACGCAGTGACGAGGACTGTTAAGACAGGGGCGAAAACAAACCCCAGCTCTTTGCCTCTGAGCACGCCCAAACCGCTGGCCAAAAGCCCAAACCCAAAGGCGCAGCCGGCTATAAGGAACGACACGCTTCCCGCAGTGAGATAACTAATGATTGCAGTAGTGAGGACAACGAGCCCATAAACTGCAATCACTATGCCCGGTACCTTCACTGTCTTACGCCTGCCATGTGCTCAAGTCGCCTGATCCGCTCCTCAACATTCGGATGGGTGCTGAAGAGAGTCATGAGGCCTCCACCTGTCAGTGGGTTAACGATAAACATGTGGGCGGTGGCAGGGTTGGCTTCCATAGGAATGCGTTTCACGCCCCGTTCGAGTTTTCTGAGCGCGTTGGCCAGACTCGAGGGATCACCGGAGATAGTGGCTCCGGTCGCGTCCGCCCCAAACTCCCGGCTGCGAGAGATGGCCATCTGAACCAGCATCGCGGCAAGCGGCGCAATGATGATCATGAGCAAAGCCACAATCGGATGACCTCCCTCCCGATTGTCGCTGCTTCTTCCCCCGAAGATCATTCCCCAATGGGCCATGTTCGCCAGCATGGAAATGGCCCCGGCCATAGTCGCGGCGATAGTCCCAATGAGGATATCCCGGTTCCTGATGTGGGAGAGCTCATGGGCCAGCACCCCGCGAAGTTCCTTCTCATCGAGAATGCGAAGAATCCCTTCTGTAACTGCCACGGCGGCGTGCTTCTCGTCTCTGCCCGTGGCAAAAGCATTCGGGGCTTCCTGGGGAATCAGATAGAGTTTGGGCATGGGCATCCGCGCGCGCAACGTTAAGTCTCGTATGATGTGATGAAGCGTCGGAGCCTCGTCCGCGCTGATCTCCTTTGCCCCGTACATGCGCAAAACAATCTTGTCACTGAACCAGTAGCTGACACCGTTCATGATCAAGGCGAAGAGAAATGCGAGCATCATGCCCCCTTCTCCGCCCATGGCTCCGCCAGCCGTGACCAAGAGAACCGTCAGTAGCGCCATTAGAAAAGTGGTTTTCATCGTGTTCATTTTATCGTCCTTTAGAAGCTTCTTTCTCGCTCTTAAGAAAACATCGAGGCAATATAGGCGATGCCGCCACAAATAACCAAAAAAACAGGAATCCACTTTTCCAGTGCATCTTGCTTAGAATCCATGGATTATTTGTGTTCGCTGCAAACCGTATCGCTCAGGGTGAACAAGGTTAATTTTTTTCGTCTAGGTCTCACGCCTCCGCTTCAGTTCACGCGTAACGGAGCGCTCTAACCGGTCTGCCGCACGATCAATGGCCCTGTGGAGGTCAGCATCGGTCGCCCCCACGATCACCTTCCCCGACGGAGAGAGGGTCACCGTAACCCGACACTGCTTATCAAACCCGCCGCGTGGGCCGTTGAGGTCCGTGACTTGCACGGCGATCTGCCGAATCTTTTGCTCAAACCGGCTCAGTGCGAATCGCAGGCGGCGCTCCACATGGGCCAGTAGTGTGGCGGTCAACGCTATATGCCGTCCTCGAATGCCGAGCTTCATATGCGCTTCCTTTCTCTCCAAAAGTCTTCATGTTTGCTGCCGTTCTGGGAGTCCTTTGGACACATCATGGCTAACTCTTGATTTTTGGGCTCGCCTGCTCAGGCGACCAGCACTTGGGTTACCGTTATCGGACGCAATTATTTTGGAAACTAACCAGCTCAGTTTCTCTTTACGCGTATCTCTGCGCGCCGCCCAACCGGGAGGGACCAACCGACGCTTGGAGTTTAGCCGCGAATGAGAAACTTAAACGGAGTAGGTAGATGGAGGAGCGCGGATGATTACGGATTTTAGCAGGTGTAAACCAGGTAGGTTCCGCTTATCGACAACGCTAAGAAAATATGGATGAAAGGAAGTGGTCCAACGCACCGAGGTAGTCGTCAAGGCGACCTCAGGTCGCGCACCGTGGTTGTATTTGACGTTCTTCCTGACCTTGGCAATGGAACTGTAACTAACCTTGGCAACACCAACCTCCATGTGCAGCTCAAAGTGTAACGACAGAGAAAATATGGCGAGAAGAAGCCCGTATGCGAGGATGCGAACAGGCCAGATTTTTCTATCGACTTTTGCCAAGGGAAACATTCCTAATAATCTCCATAGGGAAAACCGTCGATGATGTCAAGACGGATGACGATAACACCTAACGGCGCTATTGCTAAATTAACCTATACGGTTCCAGTTGCTCTTGATGCTGGGGAAAACACCGGCTTACGGGGCCGGAAAAAGATCAAGGCGGCGGTTAAAGCCGCGTGCGTCTGCCTCGGAGTTTCCCGGTGCCTTGCCGATCATCGCGATTCCCGCAAGTAGGCCCATCGAAGCGAAGAACGCTAATCCAGGTAAACTCCCCGGTC
>JACPFE010000786.1 GCA_016183145.1 Deltaproteobacteria bacterium
CAAAGCGTGTTAAACTCGTTTTCTCGAATGAGAAATGGAACTTTGTTAGCTCTTTTGGCACGCCTCACAAATGCGCCAAAAAGGTGCGCTTGTGAAGTAGTCCTATTTCGCTCGTAAAGTGAATAGATCATAAACGTGATTCAAGAGTTTAAAGACCGCGCAGGATTCGGATACCGATACTCGGATCGCGTTGATCGATCAAACTGATTGATGTAGTGAGCAAGGAGAACACACATGATCCGTTTTTATGGCCGCGCAGATTTGCGCCGTTTCCTCGTCGGTCCAGTCTTGCTGACTCTGAGCCTCGTCGGCTGCAGCGGCTCCTACGAGGAGACCGTGGCAGGGGTAAATGTTCCGATACCCCGAGGCATGACGAAATCCCAAGCGAAGGGAATCCAGCTTTCGCTGCCGGGGTTCGGCGGGGCTCAAGCTTCGTTCCAAGGCAATCTGGAACCCGACAAAATCGTCGAGTTCTACAAAAAAGAAATGCCCAGCCGCGGATGGCAGCCCAATATGGAGCTAACTTCCAAGGGCGGCATGCTGACCTATACGAAGGAGAACCAGACCGTCGTGGTCATGGTCACCAAGGGCAACGGCGGGTCTAGCCTGTCTATAACCGTCGGCGACACTGGTCGTTAACCATGCCCTACTCTTTTCCGGCCGATATCAGGAAAATTCCCGCCACCACCATCGCCGCGCCGGCGATCTTGCGCCAGGTCACGCTCTCGATCCGCCGCGCCATCAGCGGCGTCAATAGCAGCACGAAGACCGCGTAGCTGTTGATCAGCGGCGAAACAATCGAAACCTTCTCCATGCTGAAGGCGAGATACATGAAGAGGAAGGCGCCGCCGGTGAATAATCCGGACGTCAGAAACCAGAGAAACACGCGGCGCGGCGGCAGTGAAAATCTTTCACCATGGATCAAGCGGGTGATTAGAAATATTTCGATGGTCGAAGTCAACGCGGCGATGCCGGCGGCAAAGATCGGCTGTCCTCCTCCGCCGCCCAGTCCCCAGCGCACCGTGACGTCTTTCAGCGAAAACAGCAAGGCGGCGAGAAACGGATAGATTAACTCGATCTTTTTGTAAGACGTTTTCTCCCCGGCCCAGGAAACCGCGATCAACCCTGCGACTGTCAGACAGACCCCCAACAGCACCAAAGAGCTAGGCCGCTCGCCGAGAACGAGGATGGCGAGCAGGGTCGAAAACATCGGCGTCGTATTGACGATCGTCGAAGTGACGGAGCTGCCCATGGTGCGAATGCCGCGAAAGCTCAATACCCGGGTTACCCCGGGCACGAACAGCCCCACGGCGACGAAGAGCAGATTTTCAGCGACCCACAACCGGGTGTCGGAACTAAGGGTGAAATGCGCCGCCAAGAGAAACATGGCGTTGCCGGCGATGGTGATCCACGCTCCCCACGGTGCGGGCGACTGATGATAGCCGTGCTGGGCCAGCAGGCTGGCAACGGCGAAACAAAGCGAAGTCAAGATTCCTAAAAGGATCGGCAGCATGACGAAATAATCATTTCCTTATCGGATGTTTTGGTTTAGACTGCCGTTTATAGCCGATTTCTTCCCGAACTTCATTGATGCCCCAGAAGAATTTTTCTTCCATTCGACGCAAGCTGCTCCGCTGGTATGATCAAAATCGCCGCGACCTCCCCTGGCGTCGCAGCCGCGATCCTTACGCCATCTGGATCGCCGAGACCATGCTGCAGCAGACTCAAGTGGCAACCGTAGTTCCCTACTACGAACGCTTCCTCGAAAATTTCCCCACGATCGATGCCCTCGCGCGGGCGCCGCTCAGAAAGGTCTTGGCGCTGTGGTCCGGTCTCGGATACTATCGGCGCGCGCGCAATCTCAAGCTTGCCGCCCGGATCATGGTTCGACGGCACGCCGGTCTTCTCCCCACCAGTTACGATGATCTCCTCGCCCTTCCCGGCATCGGCGATTACACCGCCGGCGCGCTCATGAGCATCGCCTTTCAGAAACCCTATCCGGCCATCGACGGCAACGCGCGCCGCGTCCTCGGCAGGCTGTTCAATTTAACCAGCGAGAAGAAGCTGCGCGCCGCCGCTGCGGAACTAGTCTCACGCTCGCGGCCCGGCCAATTCAATCAAGGTTTGATGGAGCTCGGCGCGACGATTTGCGCTCCGATGAAACCGTGCTGTCCTGAATGCCCGCTTCGGTGCGATTGCGCCGCACAAAACAGCGATGGCCGCGTGGCGACCACGGCAAAGAAATACATCGGCGTCAAAGCGGTGACTTGGCCCCTCGCGGTCGTGCGCCGCCGGGGCAAAATTCTTTTGCGCCGCCGATCGACCGAAGGCATTCTTGCCGGGCTTTGGGAACTGCCGGGAGGCGAGCTTGGCGCAAGCCGTAGCATCCGTGCCTGCCTTGAGAGTCACTTGGGAGCACTGAACGGCAGTCTGAAATTCGGGCCACGCATTGGCGAGCTACGTCATGGCATCACGAACCGCCGGATTCGCGCGCCCGTGTTTCTTTTCGACGTCCGGCCCGAAACCGATTTTCACCTTCCCGAACTTCACTCGCGCTGGGTTTCCCCGTCTTCCCTGCGCGGTTATCCGGTATCATCGATGACCCTGAAAGCCCTGAGGATCTTCGCCGCCCATGAGAAAACTTTTCTATAGCAGCCTGATTTTGACTGCGCTCGTGGGAGGGCTGTTCTATCTTTACCAATCGCTGCCGGACGTTTCCGTTCTGAAACAGAGAAACCCCAAAAGCTCGGCGCTGATGGAGCTGCGCGCCGAGGAATACCGGCAAAAAGGGATTCGTATCGCGCGTCAGCAAATCTGGGTACCGTACGGAGCGATCTCGGAACATCTCAAGAAGGCGGTCCTGCTGGCAGAAGACGCGGCGTTTTTCAGTCACAAAGGGGTCGATGTGAACGAGCTTAAAGAAGCCCTGAAAAAGGATTGGGAGACCGGCAGCTTCAAGCGCGGCGGCAGCACGATTACCATGCAGTTGGCGAAAAACCTGTATCTAAACCCATCGAAAAATCCGCTGCGCAAGGTTAAAGAGATCATCATTGCCCGGCAGCTCGAACAAGCGCTACCGAAGCGACGAATTTTTGAAATCTATTTAAACGTCGTCGAGTGGGGGCGGAATATTTACGGCGCCGAGGCGGCGGCGCGCCACTACTTCGGCAAGTCGGCCGCCAGTCTCGACATCCTCGAAGCGGCGACGCTCGCCGCCCTGCTTCCGAGCCCGCGGGATTCGCGGCAGAAAGGGGCGCTCTATCGGCGCAACGTCATTTTGGGGCGGCTGGCGAGCGTCGGTCACCTCAGCCAAGCGGAATACAATCGCATGAAACAAGCGGTGCTGTTTCAAAAGGTCCAGGCGGAGGAGCCGTTATTGCCGCAAACCGAGTAAACCTTGGCGGAAACCATCTAGCAGTTGCCGAAATACACTCCGCTCACCCTTCGAGAGCCTCAGGGCGAGCGGAGTGCGGCTTGAATTCATTTTGGATTTTCCGTTCGTGCTGAGGCTCTCGAAGCACGAGAACCCTTTTTTCGGTAACCCGTCGGCCTTTCTGAATTGCTTTTTTGGGCCGCGGCGGGTTTCCATCAAACTTTTTTCAATCTGGAGCGTCTAATGGGTGTATGCCGTTGACAGGACAAAGAAATGCGATGAATCCCAATGAGAAAATTGCAGCTTCGTTTCGCGAGCTTATCGCCGCTGCCGGCGAGCTCGCCTTCGAGTACGCCGAAAGCGATAACGACGGCCGGCGCTTGGCCCGGCTCGCCTTGATCGAATTCCTCAGAAGTACGCCCAAAACCCTGAATTTAGATAGCGATTTCTCCGCGCCGGCAACCGGCCGCGAATCACTCCACTAGCCTGCCATGCCCAAGGCGCAATTGGGCTTCCCATTAAGCCGCCGATATTTCCCTGGTTTTTCCGGTTACCGGGAACTTTAAGCGATAGCCGGCGTTTTCGCGGGTGAGACCAGCGACTGGCATCCAAAACGGCCCGGGCATCATCTAAAGCGGGTAGTGGTTCAGTTAGACCAAGATCTCTCACTTCGTTCGAGATGACAAATCACCTGCTTTGTTGTCATTCCGAGCAAAGCGAGGAATCTTTCTCGACGTAGAGTATCTTGGCGGGCTCGAAATAAACCACTACCCTAAAACGGTGTAGGTTTGACAAAAGATTTTTAGATGGGACAATGCGGCAGTCACGCTGAGGAGGAGGATTCATGTTGATCAAGAAACCGAACGACATAAAATCATCCGAGATCACGCCGCCGGAGCTTTATCTGAACCGGCGCCAGTTCATCAAGTCGGCGTCGGCGACCACTTTGTCTGCTGGCGCGGCGCTCGCCGGCTTCGATCTCTTTCAACCAGCCCCGCAAGCTTACGCTCTGGCAAAGCTGCCGGACGTCAAAAAGAGTTCGTACAGCACCACCGAAAAACAAAATTCCCTCAAGGACATCACCAGCTACAACAACTTCTACGAGCTGGGCGTCGACAAAGGCGACCCGGCGCGGAACGCTAAATATTTGACCACCCGGCCCTGGACCGTCGCAATCGAGGGCGAGGTCAAAAAGCCCAAGACCTACGACATCGACGACATCATGAAGCTCGCTCCCCTTGAAGAGCGCATTTATCGTCTGCGCTGTGTCGAGGCCTGGTCGATGGTGATACCTTGGATCGGTTTTCCCTTGAGCGCGCTGATCAATCAGGTGGAGCCCACGGGCAACGCCAAATTCATCCAGTTCGTCACGCTGTTGGATCCTAAACGCATGCCGGGCCAGCAACGAAGCCTTTTCGGCAACGTGCTGGATTGGCCCTATGTCGAAGGGCTGCGGATGGACGAAGCGATGCATCCACTGACCATTTTGTCGGTCGGACTCTATAGCGAAGTCCTGCCGTCGCAGAACGGCGCGCCGGTGCGCCTGGTGGTGCCGTGGAAGTACGGTTTCAAGAGCATCAAGTCCATCGTCAAGGTCCGCTTCGTCGAGAAACAGCCGGCCACGGCATGGAGCTTACAGACGCCCAGCGAATACGGATTTTATTCCAACGTCAACCCTGAGGTCGATCATCCGCGCTGGAGCCAGGCGACCGAGCGGCGCATCGGCGAATTCTTGCGCCGCAAGACCCTGATGTTCAACGGCTACGGCGACCAGGTCGCGAGCCTGTACAAGGGGATGGACCTAAGGAAACTCTATTAGAGGTCAGAGATCAGATGGCAGTTATCAGAATACAAGACTGAAAAAGACTCTCCCGATTTCTGACCTCTGATCTCCGACCTCTGACTTCTAGAATGATCATGCTTTCCCGTTTAAAACCCGCTGCCTTTCTCGCCTGCCTGATCCCGTTTGGCCAGCTTCTCTACAACGCCTATCAAGGTGATCTCGGCGTCAATCCGATCGAAACGATCACGCGCTTCACCGGGTCCTGGGCGCTGATCATATTGTTCGTAA
>JACPFE010000787.1 GCA_016183145.1 Deltaproteobacteria bacterium
CGCCGCGACATCCACCTCCGGTGCAGTGCCGCTTGAGCATATGGACACCTACTCGATCTTCCGCAGCACAAACCTCACGCGGCACGGATGATCAGGACCGGGTCGCCTGAGTGCTGCACCACTCTTTGGGTCACGCTGCCCAAAAGCCATCGGCCAATCCCCGAGCTGCCATGCGTACACATCGCTATGAAATTATCCGGGGTGTCTCGGCCAAGCGCAATGATCTCTTCCGCCCCATAGCCAAATTTAACGACCGGTTCGACATCGACCAAACCCCGCTCTTTTACCTCTCGTATCTTCTTTTCGAGATAATCCCGCGCCTCCCACTCGAGATGATCGATCAAATCTGTCTGGTGGCTCCCATACTCCTCTGCGGTAATAGTCGACGGCAAGGCATAGGCGCGGATGAAAACGACTTTGAGCTTCACTTTCTTTGCGAGGTCCACGACATGCGGTAGAACCTTTTCCGCCAACGGAGAGCCGTCCAGCGCAACCACCACGGTTTTCAAAGCGGCGTCGCCGTCGGTCTTGCCCTGTTCGCTCGCACGGATTAGGAGCAAATGGTTGTTCGCTCCGTTCAGCACCTTTTCGGCAACGCTGCCCAGGAGCCAACGCTGTATCCCGGAGCGCCCATGGGTGGCCATGACAATCAACGTATTAGCCTCGCCACCGGCCCTTTCAATTATGATTTCTTCCGCCTTTCCACTCACGACGGAACATTGGACCTGCGATCCGTCAAACGACCGCGCAATGGTGTTGAGGTAACTCCTGCAGCTCTGCATCTTTTCAGCCAAGACTATGTCGATGTAACGACCCCGTTCGGGATCGGCCAACAATTGAAGCGCATCGGCATCGACCACCTCCAGAAGATCCACAGGAATCGCCAGCCCTTTAGCCAGAAAGCGCGCATAGGGTAAGACCTGCTCGGCCACTTTTGATCCGTCCAACGGTATTAGCATCCGCGTATACATAATCGCCTCCTGTTTTGTTTACTTCAGCTCGCCGCCTCAAGGACCTTTCATTCTAGACTGCAAATAGGCAACACAACCATTGAGCGTTCCCAGCTTGGGCACATCGGCATCCGGAATCTCGATGCCAAGTTCTTTGTGTAAACCGATAATAAAATTTAAGCAGTCGACGGAGTCGATATCGACCTGATCCCGCAAGTCTTTCGCCGGGTCGATCGCACCCAGATCAACCTCCGGAGCAACGTTGCTCAGCGCTTGCCGGACGATTTGCCTTATTTCACTCTCCGTCACGCCCCTCTGCCTTTCTCCCTCTTCAACTCAATCTTCCGGTATTCCATCCTCTATCCTCTATCATCCATCCTCTATCCTCGACCCCGATCTTCCGTCCTCCACCTCACAGCTTTTCCGGCTCTTGCAGCAAGCGATCGACGGCGAGCAAAAAGCGCCCGCCGCGATGGCCGTCGCTGACGCGGTGGTCCCCGGAAAGAGTCGCCTCGATCATCGGCCGCGCGCCGACCAAGCCGTCCGCGGCGAACGGCCGCTCGATGATTTTGCCGAATCCCACCAGCGCCACCTGCGGCGGGTAGATCACGCCGAAGACACTCTCCACTCCTTGTTCGCCGAGATTGGTGACAGTAATCGTGCCGTCGGAAAGCTCCGAGCTGCGCAGATGGCCGGCGCGCGCGCGGTTGACGAGGTCGAGCATACCCTCCATCAACTGATCCAAATTTTTCTTGTCGACGTCATGAATCGCCGGGTTCACCAATCCTCCCTGGCGCAAAGAGATCGCCACGCCGATGTGAACTCCATCGGCGGGCTTGAACGCGCCGTCGATCCACAAGCCGTTCACCTCTGGAACCTCGCGGGCGGCCAGCGCGACGGCGCGCAGCAGCAGGGCGGAATAGAGCAATCGCTTCGTTACAGTCCGCTTCGCATTCTCCGCGGCGAGCCAGTTCAAAGACTTGCTCATGTCGATAGTGGCGGCGAGATAGTAATGAGGGATTTCCCGCTTGGAGCGCGCCATCGCCGCGGCGATCACCCGGCGCATGGCCTGGAGATCCAAACCTTTGGCCGGCGCCGCCGGAGCGGCTGGTTCCGCGCCCGGCTTGGCCGCCGCGGCCTTCTCAATGTCGCTTGCAGTAACCGAACCATGTTCTCCCGTGCCGGTCACGGTCGACAATTCCACACCAAGTTCCTGTGCTCGCTTGCGAGCCAGCGGCGACACCCGCGCACGGCTGGCCGGTTCGGCGGGTGGTGTAATTGTCGGTGGCCGCTTTTCGTCCACAGCGGGCTTCGCCTCTAAAGGTGGCACAGCCGCCGGTGGAACTTCGGCGGCCAAGCCGTCGCCGCGAACCAGCGCTAGCGTCGCGCCTACAGGAACCTTCTGTCCCGGCTGGACAATGAGGGAATCGATGACGCCGGTTTCAAAGATCTCGACCTCGATGACACCCTTTTCGGTTTCGACCAGCGCCACAACGTCGCCGCGCCTGACGGCATCGCCCGGCTTTACCCGCCAATCGACGAGGGTGCCGAACTCCATATCGGCGCCCAGCGAAGGCATGCGAAATTCACTCATGGCCTCTCACCACCCGGCGCGCCGCCGCGACGATGCCCGGCGCCTGCGGAATCGCCGCGTCTTCGAGGTGTTTAGGATAAGGCATCGGCACTTCGGCGCTGCAAACCCGCGCCACCGGAGCGTCGAGTTCGAAAAAAGCATTCTCCATAATCCGCGCCATGATCTCCGCCGAGATGCTGCCGCTGCGCCAGCCTTCGTCGACGATGACGGCGCGGTGCGTGCGGCCAACCGAGGCAACAATCGTCGCCGTATCCAAGGGCCGGAGCGTGCGCAGGTCGATGACCTCAGCATCGATGCCCTCGTGTGCCAGTCCTTCCGCCGCTTGCAAAGTCTTAAACAGTGTACCGCCGTAAGTAATCAAGCTGAGGTCCTTGCCGGATCGCCGAATCGCCGCCTTGGAAATATCGACGGCCCCGGCATCCGCCGCCAGCTCCCCTTCCATGTTGTAGAGCAAACCGTTCTCGAAGATCAGCACCGGGTCGGGGTCTTCCAGCGCCGGCCGGAGCATGCCGCGCGCGTCTTCGAGCGTCGCGGGCGTGAGCACTTTGATGCCGGGAATATGCGCGTACCAGCCTTCGAGACTGTGGGAATGCTGCGCCGCCAACTGGCGGCCCGCTCCGGTGGTCATCCGGATGACCAAAGGAATATTGAATTGACCGCCGGACATATGCAGGATCGTCGCCGCGTTGTTGACGATCTGGTCGAGCGCCAGGAGACTGAAATTCACCGTCATGATTTCCACGATCGGCCGGACTCCGCCCATCGCCGCGCCGATGCCGGCGCCGACGAACGCCGATTCCGAAAGCGGGGTATCGCGAATGCGCTCGGGGCCGAACTCATCGAGCAGCCCTTTGCTCACGGCGAAGCAGCCGCCGTAGCGGCCGACATCTTCGCCCATCAGAAACACCCGCTCATCGCGCAGCAGCGCCTCGCGGATCGCCGCGCGGATCGCTTCGCGATAAGTGGTTTTGATTGTTTCCGTACTCATCTCACGCCTGCTTTGTCTACTCGCAATCTTTGGCCGTTTCTTCACATCGTCTTTGCGCGAGTCCGTCCGAATACCTTCCCCCTTGACGGGGGAAGGCCAGGATGGGGGTGCTTCGCACGCTATCAAATC
>JACPFE010000788.1 GCA_016183145.1 Deltaproteobacteria bacterium
GACCGCGAGAATGAGGGCGATCTCTGCATGGCTGCGGAAAAGGTCACGCCGAAGGCGATCAACTTCATGGCGACCCACGGGCGCGGCCTCATCTGCCTGCCGCTAACCGAGGAACGGGTCCGCCACCTGGGGATCGCGATGATGGTCTCGGAAAATACCTCTCCATTCGGGACGGCGTTTACCGTGTCGGTGGACGCGGCGGCGGGGATCACCACGGGCATCTCCGCTGCCGACCGGGCCAAGACGATTCTCGACGCCATCGCCGATGACGCCAAACCGCAGGATCTCGCTACCCCGGGCCATATCTTTCCCCTGCGCGCGCGCAATGGCGGCGTCTTGGTCAGAGCCGGTCAAACCGAGGGCTCGGTTGATCTGGCCCGGTTGGCGGGGCTCAAGCCGGCTGGGGTCATCTGTGAAATTATGAAAGACGACGGCACCATGGCGCGCCAGCCCGATCTCATGAAATTCGCCAAGAAGCATAAACTGAAAGTCGTCACCATCGCAGATCTCATTCAATACCGGCTCAACTACGACTCGCTGGTCTACCGGGCCGCGTCCGCGCCCTTGCCGACCCGCGTCGGCGGGGAATTTGAAGCGGTCGTCTACAACACCCACGTGGACCAGAGCGAGCACCTGGCGCTTATTAAAGGGACTATCTCGCCAAAGGAAGAAACCCTGGTGCGCGTACATACCAAGTACGTGCCCGGCGATGTCTTCGGTTTTGAGCTTCTCAATACCGGAGCGGTGATCCAGCGCTCCATGGAACTGATCGCGAAAAGAGGCAAGGGCGTCATCCTCTATCTCCAACCGGAGCGCAAAGGGCTGCGCCCGGCGATGGTCACTTATCCCAGAATCGAGGGGAAGCGGCAAAAAGACATGAATCCGTCGTTTGTCTATCGGGCCGATTTCAAAGAGTACGGCATCGGCGCGCAGATCCTGCGCGACCTGGGCGTGAGAAAGATGCGGCTGTTGACCAACAACAAGAAGTATCTCGTCGGGCTCAGAGGCTACGGATTGGAGATCACCGCGCTGGAACCGATTCCCCGCGAGAATCCTCTGCGTGTGGCCGCGAAACCCAAGAGCGCGAAGGTGAAAAGCGCCTAGCCCTGCGGGATTGCAAATCTCAAATCTCAGATTTCAAATTCGCTATGAGATTTGAGATGTGAAATTCCGAGCGTCAGCGAGGTCCTATGCCGATCTTCGAATACAAATGCCGTGGCTGTCATCATAGCTTCGAGCAAATCGTTCTCTCCACGCGCGAGCAGGTGCGTTGCCCCAAGTGCGACAGCAGCGCCGTGGAAAAGCAGCTCTCGGTCTTTAGTTCGCCGGGGAACCGTTCGGAGCAACCAACTGCGTCGCCCGGCGCCTGCGCCTGCACGCCGCAGACCTGCGGCTGCCGTTAAAACAGCTTCGGCGGGATCAAATACCTGGGCAGGTCGGGTCTGATTTTGTTGAGCGCCTCGCCGACGTTGGAAAATAGCCGCTCCTCGACCAACTGTCCGCCGACCCAGTAATCGAGGGAAGGGGCGTCGGTGAAATTGATGTCCACATAGCGCTCCCCGATCGGTTCAGCCGTAATCACCACTCTGACGGAATAGCCGGCATCGATCACGATGCCGCGGGTGCCAACAAGAAGGGGAAGCCCGCTTTTAATTCGCGCAAGCTTCTCAGCCGGATACTTACCCACGTCCAGCGAAAAGTAACCCCACTCGCCGGGCGCCACGGCGAGCTCCTTGAGTATTTTCGGATTGATGTCGACGAGGTTTTTGGCGGCTTGATCTTGGTTGTAGTTCCTGAGCAGCTCGTAGGCCCACTTTTCGATGATGCCCTTGGCCGGCTCGGCCGGCTTTTCCCGCTCCTTGACCGGACCACGGTCGATCCACCATTTAGTTTCTTCGAATGCATGTGCTTTCTCATCCGCCATGAGCTTCAGCCAATTCTTTTAATTCGGACCCGATCCCCGGATGACTAAATCTTGAACTCCTCCAGCGTGCTCTTGGCAAACAGCGAATTCACCTCGAACCGCTGGCTGATCAAACCCTGCTCATGCGCATACTGCACGAGAGTCTCCAAAATATGACGATTCGCCTCCAGGCCGTAGGCCCAGGGGTCTTCACCCAAGATTTCCCGCTCTTTTTCCATCTCGTCGATGGACCAAGCCAGCATGTACTTGAGCGCGGAAAATTCATACATCGCTTCCTGGCAGAGCCGTTTCGATTCGTTGAATGCCTTGAACAGGCTCTGGGCGACCCAAGGGTGCTTCTCATACACCTCCTCGCGCAGGACCACCGTGTGCATGATCGGAAAGATCCTGGTGCGCCGGAAATAATCCGCCTCCACCTCGCGGAAATTCGGAATCAACCGCTGCACTTTCGGCGCGCGGCGCACGAACGGTGACGGCATATGCGCCGAGATCATCGCGTCGATCTCGCCCCGCTCGAGCATTCCCGACAGTGTTTTGTCCGCCGGGATCGGTTGAATATCGATATTGGGCGGCAAATTATGCTTGACCTTGTCCTCGCGGCCGGGATGTTCTTCGCCGCCGGTGAACCACTTCATCTTTTCCGGCGCCACGCCGTACTCATGCTGCAGGATGCCGCGCGCCCAGGTCGCCATGGTGATCTGATATTCGGGAACCCCGACGCGTTTGCCCGCCATGTCGGCCGGTTTTTTGATGCCGGAGTCGGTGTTGATATAAATGCAAGAGTGGCGGAAAGTCTTCGATGGGAATACCGGAATCGCAATCAAACGCGGCGCGCCTTTGTCCCGTGACATCAGATACGAGCCGGCGGACATTTCCGCCGCGTCGAACTCGCCGTAGCGCAGCATGCGCCAGAAGGTCTCTTCCACACGTAACGGAAGATAGGTCAGATCCACGCCTTCGACCTCGACTCTTCCCTCTTGAAGAGCCCGGGTGCGATCGTAATCCCAACAAGCCAATGTCAAGCGAATCTTGCCCATGCAGTGCTCCTGATGAAGTTCTTATCCAAACGAACGCAGCCGCTTCACTGGACCCCGGCGAGAAACTGATCCGCACTGATGACGAATTGGTCCGTTTCTCCCTGCAACACCACCGCCGCTTCGCCGGAAGCGAGAGTCGTTCGGCGCTCAATCGTATAGACCTTGCCTTTGAACGTGATTTTTTGTCCCGGCGCGTATGGCTTCAGGCGCTCGTGATCCCGCTGCGGATCGATTTTTTCCATGCCTTGTTTTCATAACATATCGCCGCGCAAAGCTTAAGCCGCGAAGGGTCGGCCTCTCCCCGCTGCGAAATTGACATCGCCGCGAGCCATACGACA
>JACPFE010000789.1 GCA_016183145.1 Deltaproteobacteria bacterium
CCCGCAGGCGGCGCGCGATCTCAACATCAACGACGGCGACTATGTCTACATCGACGCCAATCCCGCCGACCGGCCGTATCTCGGCGCCAAGCCCGACGATCCGTTCTACCGCGTGGCGCGTTGCATGCTGCGCGTGAAGTATAACCACGCCTATCCTTATAACATCATCATGATGAAACACGCGCCATTCATCGCCACGGAGAAAAGCGTCAAGGCGCATGAAACCAGGCCCGACGGTCGAGCGCTTTCGGAGAACACTGGTTATCAGGCCAACCTGCGCTACGGCTCGCAGCAGTCGGTGACGCGCAACTGGCATATGCCGATGCACCAGACTGACACGCTCTTTCACAAGGCCAAGGTCTCCATGAGCTTCATCTTCGGCGGCGAAGCCGACAACCACGCGATCAACACCGTGCCCAAGGAGACGCTCGTGCGTGTGACTAAAGCCGAAGACGGCGGTCTTGGCGGCAAAGGCATCTGGAAACCGGCGACGACGGGCTTCACGCCGGACAACGAGAGCGAACTGATGAAGCGTTATCTCGCGGGAGATTTGACGAAAGTGAAAGGATAAGACCCTCACCCCTGCCCTCTCCCGCAAAGCGGGCGAGGGAGCAATCCCCTCTCCCTCTGGGAGAGGGCTAGGGTGAGGGCAGATGCAAAAACATGCCCTACCACGATCCCGACCCCACCGATCCGAACATGCTCGTCGGTGTCATGTTGCCGGCGGACGCCGAGTCCACTCGCGACATGGCTTACGTGTTCGCCGAAGAATTCGCGCGGATGGGGCACGACCGGCAGCAAATTATCGCGCTGTTTAAGAATCCATATTACGGCGGCGCGCACGGCGCGTACCGGGCGCTCGGCGAGAAAGAGACGCTGGCGATTATCGACGAATGTCTCAACGTATGGGGAAGCATAAGGATTAGAGTTCAAGACGTTCAAGCAGTTCAAACCGATCAAACCCCCACCTCCGTTCGACATGGCTCAGGGCAGGCTTTCCTCCCCCGCGTCCGCCAAAGGACGGATCAGCCTCGGGCTGACGCGGGGGAGGCCTGTCCTGAGCGTAGTCGAAGGGATGAAGGAGGGGGCTGGAACGATTGGAACGATTTGACCGGCTTGAACGCAAGAGAAGAAGAGGAGAGCGACGATGAGTAAGGTTCACAACTGGCAAATCGGCCGGGAGATGAATTATCCCTACACGCAAGCCTTTCCGCGCCGGCAATTCGCCTTTGTCTTCAACATCAACCGTTGCATCGCCTGCCAGAGCTGCACCATGGCCTGCAAGTCGACCTGGACTTTCAGCAAGGGCCAGGAGCATATGTGGTGGGCCAACGTCGAAACCAAACCCTACGGTGGTTATCCGCAATTTTGGGACGCAAAGATTCTCGATCTCTTAGAGAAGGCCAACCCCGACAACCAGCAATGGTCGGGAAAGCCGTCGACGGACAAGAAAAAACCCTACGGCCAGTTCGACGGCAAGACCATTTTCGAAGCGCAGAACATGTTGACCCCGGACAGCGCGCGGGTACTCGGCTATCTGCCCACCGACGAGGAATGGAATCTGCCGAACATCTACGAGGACAATCCGGTCGGCAAAAAAGGGGTGCGCAACGAACTCGACAAAGAAGGAACCGAGTTGCCGGTGCACAAGACCTGGTTTTTCTATCTCTTGCGCATCTGCAACCATTGCAGTTACCCGGCCTGCCTCGCCGCCTGCCCGCGCAAGGCGATTTACAAAAGACCCGAAGATGGCATTGTCTTGATCGACCAGAAGGAATGCCGCGGCTACCGCAAGTGCGTCGAGGCTTGTCCCTACAAAAAAAGCATGTACCGCGGAAACACCCGGGTCTCGGAAAAATGCGTCGCCTGCTATCCGCGGGTTGAAGGAAAAGATCCTGAAAGCGGTGGCCAGCCGATGGAGACCCGCTGCATGGCCGCCTGCATCGGCCAGATCCGCCTGCAAGGGTTGGTCAAGATGAACAAAGACGGCAGTTGGGCCGAGGATCGCTACAATCCGCTCTACTATATGATCCACGTGGCGAAGGTCGCCCTGCCGCTCTATCCTCAGTTCGGCACCGAACCCAACGGCTATTATATCCCACCGCGCTGGGTGCCGCGCGACTACCTGCGCCAGATGTTCGGCCCGGGGGTCGACGACGCCATCGAGCGCTACAACCACCCGGACCGTGAGTTGTTGGCGGTCTTGCAGCTCTTCCGCCGCTCCAATCGAATCATTTTCCGTTACGAGATCAAGGAAGGGCCGAAGGTTTACGAAGCGACCCTGCGCGGCCGCAAGGTGACCCTGTACAACGACACCGTCATCGCCTACGGCCAGGATGGTAAAGAACTCTTCCGCACGCAGGTGGAAGAACCCCTGCATGTGCGGCCCAACAAACATGCGAATTCGATATGATCGAAGGCAGCGATGAGGATGGAAGATCGAGGATAGAGGATCGAAGGGAGAAACTGCTATCCTCCATCCTCCATCCTCGATCCTCGAAACTTGAATGTGCATAGGAGAACCTAATGGAACCTTCAACCGCCGAAATGGCGGAGACAACCGACGCGGTCGCTCTCGCCCTCGCCCGCGCCACCTTGTATAGCGCGCTGGCGCTTGGGTTCCGATCCCCGACGGAGGAGACGATCGCGCGTCTTGGCTCGCAGGACGCAGCGGCGACTCTGGCAAGGGCGGCGGTTCTCCTCGACCCCACCCGCGAATTCGGTCTGGCAGCGATCTCCTCACTCCTTACTCCTAACTCCTCACTCCTTACTCTTTCCGCGTCGCATCGCACGCTGTTCGGCCACACCGCGCGCGGCGCCGTCCCGCCCTATGAAACCGAGTATGGCGTTGAAGGGCTGTTTCAGCAGCCCCAGGAGATGGGAGACCTGATGGGCTTCTACAACGCGTTCGGACTCGCAGTGAACGTTCAGCAGCATGAACGCCCGGATCACGTGAGCTGCGAGTGCGAGTTCCTTTCGTTCCTCGCTCTCAAGGAAGCGTACGCCCTGGAGCACGAAGACACGGCGATGCTGGAGGAGACGCGCAAAGCCGAGCGGCTTTTTCTGCACGATCATCTCGCGCGATTTCTGCCCGCCTTCGCCAACAAGCTGGTGCGCGCGACAAACCCTCACCCCTACCCTCTCCCTCTGGGAGAGGGCGAGGGTAAGGGAGATTTTCACGGCTTTTATAGGGCGCTCGCTGAACTAGGCTTGAAATTCATCGCCGCCGAGTGCGTGCGCTTCGGCATGCCGGCCGGGCCGGAAAATCTTACGCTGCGGCCCGCCGATGACGACCGCGTGCCGATGGCCTGCGGCAGCGGCACGGAATGCGCCGCGATGCCCGGAGCGTGCATGCCGGAGGAAGCCGATTCCGTATGAACCCGACTTTGGCCGTCCGCTACGATCCGCGCTTGATCGAAGAAGCGGTCTTTCATGCCCGGCGCCACGGGCATGTGTTAAAAGGACTCGATGCGCAGCGCAACCGAATTTACCAAGTGTCCGACCCGGACGATCGGGAAAGGCTGTTCCATGAGCAGCATTACTCGCGGTTCGTTCAGCTTGGCTTGAACCAAACCATCGACGAGGCTCTACAAGAGCAACCGATCATCGCCGCGCAAGTCGGCAGCTGTTTCATCGTTTGCGCTGCCGAATCCAACGCACAAGGGGCCGAGCTTTTCGTCGCCCAAGAGGAACGGCCGGAAAACCCAGGCCGCCGGACGCTGCGGGTTCTTCTTACGCCGGAATTATTGTTGAACTCGACCTCGCTTAGGACCTTCTTGCGCCGCGAACTGTTTCACATCGCGGACATGCTCGACGCAGATTTCACCTATGAACCGGCACTGCCGAAAGCGGAGGGCGGTCCGACCTACGACACTCTAATCACCAACCGCTATCGAGTGTTATGGGATATAACGATCCATGGCCGAATGACGCGCCGAGGCTGGCTGCCGGAAACCGATCGCCCGGAGCAGCTCGCATATTTTCGCCATGCCTTTCCAATGCTGAAGGATAACGCGGAAGAATCGTTTAACCGATTCTTCGACACGGATCGACCGACCCACCCCGAGTTAGCCGCTTTTGCCTTTGATCCGAGAAACGCCGGGGGTAGCGCCGGTGATCCATGCTCGCCTGGCA
>JACPFE010000785.1 GCA_016183145.1 Deltaproteobacteria bacterium
CGGCTGTCCCACCGGATAATGAAACTTGCTCCCGCCCATGATCCTGCCTATCCCCACCTGCGCCGCCACGTTGGCGAGGCAGGTGATGAGCACTACGGGGATTCCCCTTTTCTCGATTTCTTTGCCGATCGTAGCGCCGCTACGCGTGCCGGTTCCTCAGGTAGCGGTTAAAATGACGGCGCCGATACCGGAGCCGGCGAGCTCTTCGGCAATGCCGGCGCCGATTTCTGCCATTTTACTCGGCATCGCCCCGGTGCCGGTGGTGACAAAGTAGTAATCGTGGAGCTTCTTGAATCTCCGGGCCTTCTCCAAAACGCGCATGGCGTCAAGGGGGACGATCCGGTCAGGATCCTGGTCGACGGTGGAGGTGTCGTAACCCGTATGCATCGCTTCGAACTCGCCGCGCCTCAAATCCTCGCGCCCATTTAACGAATATTTGAAATATCTCGAGCCGCGCGAGCTCTCGAGACGGTCGGGATTCCCTTTCGGCACCAAACCGCCTTCGGTGACCAGGGCGACGGTGGCGTCGGTCAAGCTGCCGGTCAAGTTGGGAATCGGGTGCCGCTTCGCTTCGACTCGGGGAATCTCGCTCTCATAGGGTTGACCGTTGAGTTTTGTCAGGAGGAGATTTACGGCGCGAACATAATCCGGCGCGTCGGATCTCACAGTAAAGCGGCGCGGGATCGACAGGCAGTGCTCGGCGCGGAAGTTTTCGACCGCGGTTTCGTTTCCGGCGAGCAGCCGCTCGATGAGCAGCGTATAACGTTTCAAACTTTCTCGCATCGCCGCGGCGGAGGCGCCGGTTTGAATGACGAAGACATGCCGGCCGACCTCTTGGGTTCCCGGATTGTCTTCGTGCATGCCGGTGATCGCGGGTATCCTCCAGTTATCCCGCACCCAGCTACAGACCTTGGCGCAGGCGAGGCCATATCTGCCGGCATTAAAGGCGGGGCCGGCAAGAACAACGTCGGGTTGAAATCGCTCGAGCGCCGCGCCCATCGCTCTTAGGGCTTTTTCTTCTTCCTCGTGAAAGTAGTTGTCGCCGCAGGCGATGGTGGCGTACTCCACGCCATGACCCTGCAATTCGTTCTCGATGACGGCTCCCGCGCCCACCGAGCCGGGAATGAAAAGAAGCTCCTGGCCGGCCTTTTCTTCACCGCCGATCCCGGCGAAGAACTGATTCAAATAGTGGAGAACTTTGACCATGTCCGGATCTCCTTAATTTTGATAAACCGCACGAAATCCGCTGCTGCCCATCTTGCCGTGAGAGCCGAAAAATATCGTCGGGTCAAAAAGGAATGGCAGGCGTGGATCGTGAGTCGCCTTTAGGTGAAGATCGATATCCGCGCCGCCGATAACCGTCGCGAGCGGCGGAATATAGATTTTTTCCGAAACGTTGCCCCGGCTGATCATGCTGTCGGCCTCCTTCGGATGGTCCACGAGAGGGCGCTCGTAACCCTTGGGGCCATTGGATTCGTGGAGCACGGCGACGGTCTTGATGCCCTCGTCTTCGCACGCCTTCACCGTCTGCATGAAATCGACGGTTCCGTTGCCCGTTCCCTCCATGAGGGCGACGGCTCCGTGGGCGCCCAGATTGCGCGCCAGGCGGGCCACCCACAGCCCCATCTTTTTTTTCTGTTCGAAACTGTCATTGTAGCCGCGCGAAAGAATGACGCCCAAGAAATTCAGCGCTTTCCCGTGTCTCTCAAGCAGATCCGTGATGAATGGGTTGTCGCAGTGTAGAGAGGTGGGGATCTTGCGCTCGCTCTTGTAGTTCCCGCTGACCAATGCGCCGTCGAAGAATTCGGCCGGATGGACGAATGTCGGCAGAGTTCTCGAGACCTCCTCACCGTAATAAAAGGTTCGCGCGCAAGCAAGCTGGCTTTGTACCTGGTACAGGAGGACCACTTTCGGGAGGCGCTCGTCGACTTGCTTCAAGGCGACGGTCTTCCTTTTAGACTCGCCTCCCGTTTTCTCCGCCGCCGCCAAAAAGCGCGCGCAGCGAAGCGCGATAGCTCTGAACGACTGGTCGAAAGCCGCGTTGGAGACCGACGCATCGGCAGTCAGCGAAAGAACGAGATGGAAATAGTCTGATCCATAGGAATAAGGGGCGCCGACGCCCGCCATGTCGATGATCCCCTCCCGCGGCTTCTCGATCGGCGTCATAAGCTCTGGATGGGGAAAGCGACCGGCAACGGTCACGAGAAGGTTCGTTATGCGCGTTGTTCGCCCGGTGCCGACGAGTTCTGCCGGACCATCAAAGCCGGGAAAGGTGAGACTTGAACCGGATGACTTTGCAATCGGCAGCACCGTGTCCAAAACGTGGACGATGCGCGTCGATTCACCGGGGCGCGCGAGGCGATAATCGATACGAATGCCACGGGATAGCTCCTCGATTTGTTTTTCAAGATCGGTGACGGAGATGGAAAGGGATTTCCCGTTAAGAGCCGTGCGCTCGCCCCACCGAAGCTCTTCAAGCGCGTAATCGACGAGTTCCAGTTCCATTCGATGATCCTCTTTACCAAGGGAACAACCGATTCCCATGTACCGCGTCGCTGATCAGCGTGTCAAGGTGACAAAGAAAATTGCTTACGCTTCCACCGTTGATCGTTCTCTCGCATCGAAACATTCGGGCCGTTCAAAACGTTCAAG
>JACPFE010000103.1 GCA_016183145.1 Deltaproteobacteria bacterium
CTTTATGTTTCCTCACCTCAAGGGTTTCAATCTTCAACAGTGGATCGATGAGAACCGCGGCAGTTGGGGCCAGCGTAGAGTCATCTGGGAGAATTCTGACTTCATCGCCTTCGTCACCCGCGGTCCCAACCGGCGCAAAGATTTCCACATCAACCCCGGCGACGAAATCTTCTACCAACTCGAAGGCGAACTCAATCTCTTTTATCTTGGTTCTGAAGGCAAACAAGAGCTGGCGCTCCTCAAGGCCGGCGACCTCTTCCTCCTGCCTGGAAACATGCCTCACTCGCCCCGGCGGGCGGATGGTTCCTGGACCTATGTAGTTGAGCGCAGGCGGCGCCCCGATGAGATGGACCGATTCATCTGGCCCTGCGAAAAGTGCGGCTCTAAACTCTACGAGACCGAAGTTCGCTTCGACGATCCCGGCGACGCGGTCGCCCAGGCGACCAACGCGATGAGGTCCGATCCCAAGCTGGCGACTTGCCGCCGATGCGGAGCCGTGCTGGCCTTGTGACGTTCAGTTTGTTTGCGTGTGTCGGAAGCCATGAGGTTCCAAAACAAACGAGAATCTCGTCATGCCCGCGAAAGCGGGCAACCAGGTTTTCAGCAGGATCGGCAACGCAAGAGCTAGATTCCCGCGTGCGCGGGAATGACGGAAGGAAAATCGCAGTCCGACTTATACTCCGGAACCAGGACCCAGCCCACTGAACAATTAGTCACGCCGTTCGTTGCTTCGCTTGAATCGCCTGCCAGACTTTGACCGGCGTTAGCGGCAGGTCCTGAATTCTCACTCCCACCGCCCGCGCGACCGCGTTGGCAACCGCCGAGGCCACCGGCAGCAGCCCGCCTTCTCCCAACCCCTTTGATCCATAGGGCCCCGGGCCGTTGCGGTTTTCGATCAAGATCGTGTGCAAGTGATCCGGCAGGTCTTTAAAGGTAGGTACGCGATAATCAACATAATTAGGGTTCAACAACTGGCCGTCCTCGTAAACCATTTCTTCCATCAGCGTATGGCCGATGCCGAACATCACCGCGCCCTCGTCCTGGCCGATGCACTGCTCCGGATTGATCGCTTTGCCGGCATCCGCCGCTGAAACATAGTTAAGCAGCCGGATGACGCCTGTCTCGGTATCCACTTCAACTTCGACGGCGCCCCAGCCTACTTCCCAAAAAGTAGTCGTCGAGCCGAGGATCGCCTTCTTGCTGCGCTTGTCCTTATAGAGGCCTTTGCCGATGACTTCGCCGGCCTTGCTGCCGAAGAAATCAACAATCACTTTACTGTAAGAAATGCCCTCGCCGCCCTTGGCGACGACTTTGCCGTCTTTGAGTCTAAGGTTGTCGAGCTTTTTTTTCATGACCTTCGCGGCGCACTGGAGCAACTGTTTCTTGGCATCCTGCGCGGCGCGCAGCACGGCGGTGCCCATGACCACCATGGAGCTGCTAGCGCTGGTCGAAATATCGTACGGGGTAACATCGGTGTCGAGCTGCGCGACGGCGATTTGATCTAGTTTCATCGCCAGCTCTTCCGCCACGACCTGGGTCAGCGCCGTGCGCGGCCCCTGCCCCAACTCCACGGTGCCGGTGAGCAAGACCACGCTGCCGTCGGAAGACATTTTCACCGTGGCGCCCGCGACTTTGTAAGTGCCGCCCGCATCTTTGATACAACAGCTAATGCCCTTGGCTCGGTTCGGCTTGCTCGGCTTTTGCCGCCACTTGATCGCGTCGGCGACTTTGAGCAGCCCTTCGTTGAGGTCGCAGTCCACGGGAGTATCGCCCGCGGTATAAAGATCGCCCTTCTTCAACAGATTCTTCAAGCGAAACTCTAAAGGATCGAGGCCCAGGCGCGCGGCGATCATGTCCATTTGCGATTCATAGGCCCAGGTCACTTGCAACGCGCCGAAGCCGCGAAAGGCGCCGGCGGGAACCGTGTTGGTATAGACTCCATGAGCTTCGACCTTTGCGTACGGAATCTTATACGGGCCGAGGGCGCGGTACCCTGCCTTCTGGGCGACCCGCGGTCCCGCGTCCGCGTAGGCGCCGGTGTTCATGTACACCTGACACTCGCGCGCCACCAGTTTGCCGTCTTTGTTCACGCCGGTCTTCACCGTGACGCGCGCCGGATGGCGCGTAATGGTTTTGAAACTTTCGCTCACGGAGAGCGCGAGCTTCACCGGCCGCCGCGTGCGCCACGATAGCGCCGCGGCGATGGGCTCGGCCTTGACGTAGAGTTTGCCGCCGTAGGCGCCGCCGACCCAGGGAACGATCACGCGCACGCGGCTGAGCGGCAACCGAAAGATTCCCGCCAAATGGTCGCGCAGGGTAAACGGATCCTGGCAAGAGGCCCAGACCGTGAGCTTATCGCCATCGTAGTGCGCGATGTTGACATGCGCCTCCAGCGAACAATGCTGGACCTTCTGAAAACGGAAGGTGTCCTCGAAGACATGGTCCGCTTCGGCGAAGCCTTTCGCGACATCGCCGCGGCTAAAGCCGAGATAATAGCAGATGTTGGTTCCGCTGAATCGTTCGGGTGCGTCATAAACCGAGCCGCGTAGCTCCGCCCGCGCGATGTCGCCGGGATGAACTTGAATCGCTCCCGGCGCGGTCGCCTCTTCGATGTTGGTCACCTTCGGCAGCTCGTCGTATTCGACCTCGATCAGGTCCAACGCCTGCTCGGCGATGGCCGGACTTTCGGCGAGCACCGCCGCCACCGGGTCGCCAACATATCTTACTTTATCCACCGCGACGATCGATTGGTCCTTGTAGGTGGCGCCGTACTTGTAGTTGAGGTCCTTGATGTCGTCGCGCGTCAGCGTCGCGATAACCCCGCTCATTCCCTTCGCTCTGCTCGCGTCGACTTTCATCAAGCGCGCGTGCGCCAGCGGGCTGCGCAGAATCTTGGCGTAGGCCATCCCCGGCAACTGAAGATCACCGGTGTAGAGCGCCTTGCCGGTCACCTTCTCGATGCCGTCGACCCGGCGCGCGTTTTTGCCGGCGACGTTATAGACTTTTCTTTGATTCATGATGGGTCGGTGCATAATCAGCAGCAAAGAGCATAGAGCAAGGAGCTAAGGGTTAGAAGCCGGCGCTTTGCCCTTTGCGCTCTGCGCAATTGCGCTGGACTACTTGCGGATTTTCGGACTATCTTTTTCCGGAAAGTAGAGATCGCAGAAGGGGCAATGGAAATTCATCCCCGACCCCAGCATATGCGGATTGACGACGAAAATCTTCGTGCACTTTGGACATGTAACCTCGACCGCCTGACCCATGGCTACCTCGCAATCATTTTGGATTTTCGATACTTCGACTAAGCTCAGTACAGGTTTTGGATTTTAGATTTTGGAGCGGAACAAATTCCCGCCCTGTCTCCTAGTGTAGTGTCTCACGCTGTTTGTACTTTATCCAAGACGGCCTTAGTCGTCATTCCCGCGCAAGCGGGAATCCAGCGGTCCTTCGAAGTCCTGGATTCCGGCTCGCGCTAGCTATCGCCAGCTTGGCCGGAATGA
>JACPFE010000778.1 GCA_016183145.1 Deltaproteobacteria bacterium
AATTGAGATAGTTGCCGTAGTAGAGGGTGACACTGGACCCGCTGATCTTGCCGCTCCAATAGCCGGTTGTTGAAAGAGCTGTCCTGGCTGACGAACTGTTCACCGCCGATATGCTCGTGGCATAGACTGTGTAACATGGATTCGAACTCTTGCAATTTTGCCCACCCGCTTTGCCGCTGGTTGTCCTTTTGTACACCGTGGTCGTTGTCAGAGTGGTGCCGCGGTAGGAAATCGGCGTATAAGTCGTGCTGCTGCTGTACGGAATGAGAGTGCCGGCCTCGTCGTTCATACTTCCCGAGCTGTCGAGCAAGAGCATTACGTTGGGCGCGATATCGTTGCCGAAGATGTCGCTATCGTCGGCAAATAGCGGCCGGAGAGTCCAGCCATGCCAAAACAGTATGGTGATGATCTGAAAGATGGCGATTGCTTTTTTCATAGACTTCTCCTACCGCGCCACGGGTCCGTAGGCGCCCTGGGCCTCGATCTCTCGGCCCGCCAATTCCGTGCCCCAACTCGTAGTGTAGGTTCCCGTCACATTGATCTGATATTCGTAAAAATCATATCCCGCGGTATTGTATCCGGTTCCGCTACCGAGTGAGTATCCGGTCTCGGTTCGGACGCGATTGAATTGATTCGGCTGGGGGGAAGAATCGGTGCGCCGGCCGCTGCGGTATCCAAGTCCGCCGCTCAGCGTTCCGGAGAACGCCGCTGTTGACGTGGCTTGATCCAAGGACAACTGAAGTAAACCGGCGTTGATACCCGTGTCCGCCGCGTTAAAAGCCTTGGTTCCCGACTGATAATTGGCGGTCATCTGGGTGTTGATGCTGCTGGAAAGCAGCCCGGCGCCGATAACCGAGAGTAAAATCGCCATGACCATCAGGACGACGACGAGACTGAGACCTCTGTCATTCGATAATTGACGCATCATGTGCCTTCTACCGCCTGAGTCATTCGCATCCGGACTCCTCTACGACGCCAACCCCCGATTGCGCAGATCGGCGGTCAGCGACATCGTGACAGTGGACTGGCTGCCAAACTCCACATCGGTGCTCTTGGGCTGCACGGTGACGACAACCGTTATTTTTTTTACCGCCGTTAGATTGCTCGCTAGATCGCCGCTGCATCCCAAGGGATTGTTGGTCGAAATACAAAAGGGTGCGGGAGCGGTACTGGTAGTCTGTTGGGGGTAGTAGGCCAACTGGAACGCCGTGACGTTACCATCGGTGATCGATTCTGCGGCGCCGCCGTTGACTGCCCGTGTGATGTTCTTCGTGACGCTGTTGTATGAGTAGGCAATGACCAGTTCATTGCAGGCCGCACCCGTGCTGTTGTTGTCGTATACAATCTGCAGTGATGTCGCAGCCACGGCGATGATCCCGGCGCTGCTGGCGGTGCCGCCGCAGGCAGTGCCGCTGGGGAAATATCCTGTGTTGCGGATCTCCCGGACCATCATATCAATGACGTTGAGAGCGTACTCCTGGGCCTCCATCTTTTTTTCTTGGCCTTTGACCGTATGGGTCTGGTTTCGAAACACCCCGTATACCCCCGCCAGCAACATCAGCGACAAACCCATGGAAACCATCAGCTCCGTGAGCGTGAACCCCTGTTGATCTCGTGTTTTCACGATGGTGATTCCAGATCCAAGATTGTAGCGGTCATTGAGCGACCGAAGCCGACACCGTCACGGTGCGACTGGCGTACTCGGACCAATTGACCTGTACGTCAATGGTGCTGACGCCGGTCACTGGCGCATTAGCCGTTATTCTCCAGCTCCGGCCATACGTCTTGCCGGAGGCCGCAGGAGCGTCTGAGCAACCGTTGCTGGTATACGATGGGCACGCTAGGGCTGCGAAAGCAGCGGCGGACATGGCTCTAAACTCCTCGATTTTTGCCTGTGCCAGATTGACCGCGCCAACCTGTAGCTGGCTCGTATTGTTGGTGCGCAGGACGCTCACCGTCCCCGCCGCCAGGCCGAGTAGCGCAAAGACAAATATCGTCGCCGCCACCAGAACCTCCACCAGGGTAAAACCGTCGTTGGCGCGGATCTTCATTTCGTTATCTTCCGGCATCCGATGTCACGAGCAGACAGCGTCCTGGATACTAACCCGCCCCACGGTTTTGACGCACACCCATTTCTGCGCGCTGCCGTTGCTCAGGGTGATGGTTGCCGAGGCCGCGGCCGTGCCTCGGGGTTGAAATTGCGGCGTTGCCGACGCGGTCACGGTGATCCCTTCCGGCAAGACGATATTGCCGCTATCGTCGGTGCAAGCGCCGCTGCACTTTTGTAGAACGTAGGTGCTGGTTGAAAAACTGATTTGATAAGGAATATTTTGCGCGATGGCTTTCATCCTTATTTGCTGAAGATCGGTAGCGACCTGGCGCGCCGCGTCCGAGAGCCTTAGCCCAGGGAGCGTGCCTCGGAGCATCGGCATAGCGATGGCCGCCATTATCCCCATCACCGCAACCGTGGTCATCAGTTCGGCGACCGTAAACCCCGCTTTGTTGGTGATCATCGAACGAAACCCGCGCATAGATCCATTCATTCAATGGCCCTAACAGCCAAAAACATGCCAAGACCGATACGCCATTGGGAGCGGAAAAAATTGAGGGCAAAAAGTGATTCCAAGACATTTTAGGTAGCCGTAGCGGAAAATTTGGTCGGAGCGCTCAATAACAATTCGCGTCAGTGTGACAAAGAGTGGCCACGTCAAGGAGGGAGCGAGTCTTTGTTTCTTGGTTTTTGAGCCCGCTCTCCCGGATAGTATGATTATAAAC
>JACPFE010000779.1 GCA_016183145.1 Deltaproteobacteria bacterium
CGAGGATGCGCGGAGTTTGCGCCGTCAAGGCGACGCCGCGAAAGGGCAACCCTTCGACTCGAGCCCCGGCCCCGGCCGGGGGCCCTTGCTCAGGATTCCGCCCCACGGGCGTGCCCGTGGGGCTCCACTCGGTGCGGGCGGTTTCCCGCAAGTGCCGGTTGAGCCAACCGTCGGGCGTGCTTTTGATGCCCGGTGTGCCGAGTTCCATGTAATCCTGGGCGTCGAAATGGGAGCGGGTGTTGTCCGGCGAGCCGGCGGCGTGGACGATGGCGAGATGGCCTTTGTCATAGATGCTCTTGAGCGGCGCGAGCGCCGGGTGCAGGCCGTAAAAACCGTCGAGATCGATGGCTCGCTCCGCGCCGGGGCCCGGCTCGGCGATGGCGATATTGGGTCGCAGCTTGTAATAGGCGTGGTCTTTGAACGGCACGACGACGTTCAACCCATCCATGCCGCCGCGCTGGAAAACTACCACCAGGACTTTGCCGCGGGCGACTTGCTCGGCGCCGGCGGCGCGCACAAGAAACGCAGGCGGCAGTCCCAATGCTAGAAAGCCGAGACCGGCGGACTTGAGAAACGAGCGGCGCGCGCCGTTCATGTTTATCTCCTTTGGAACTCCGGCGCCGCCAAAAGCAGCGCGACGGCGTCCCGGCCCTCGGTTTCTGCCAGCGCGGCCTGCGTCGCCGACGAGAGCGAATCGGGCGCGATCAGCCTGGCAACGGCATCGGCGCCGCCCACGGCGTCGCTGCGCACGCGCGAGCCGGGCAGCCGGTTGCTTACCAGGTCGCTGGCGAAGTTCATGCGTGTGAGCAACATGTCGGCACTGATCCATGAACTGCCGGTGTCGGGATACCCCGTCGGCGGCTGGGCCAGGAAGAGCGGCTCGCCCATGCGCCCCAGGTAGCGCAGCAGTTGGTGGGTGATTTCCGTCTCCGATCCGGTGACGCGTAGTGCGCTGGCGACATATTCCAGCGGCTTTTTCACTTTGCTCCGATAAGCCTCCGCGGAGAAAAATTCCGGCGAATCGATGATGGCGCGGAGAACCGCGCGCATGTCGCCGTCGCTCTGGCGGAAAGCAGTCTCCGCCTTGCTCACGACGCTCGCCGGCGGATCGTCGGCGACAAAACGGCGCGCGAGTTTTGTCCCAATGAATTTCGCCGTGGACGGATGGCGCGCCAAGAGGTCGATGACTTTCAAACCATCTTCCATGCCCCCGCCGGCGGGAATCTGCACGCCGAGAACGGTCTTGGCGCCATGGTCGTGGAGGCGCGACTCGAAGGTAAACTCCGCTTCGCCGCGCGGCCGGCGTATGGTCCAGCCGGTAAAGCAGCGCGCCACTTCCTGCACATCTTTCTGTGTGTAGCCGCCGTCGACGCCGAGGGTATGGAGCTCCATCAGCTCGCGAGCGTAATTTTCATTCAATCCCCGTCTGCGATCGTTGGGTCCCAGTCGGGCAGAGGTCAAATGAGGGCTCGCGCTCATCCAGTTGTCCAGATAAAAGAGCATCGCCGGGCTCCTGGCGGTGGCGAGCAGGAGATCGCGGAAGCGCCCGAGGGCATGGGGGCGGATGGTGTCCCGGTCATAGGAAGTCGTCAGCCAACGGTCCGCGCCCTTGGCGGCGAAGACATTGAAGTGATTGCTCCAGAAGTCGACCATCACCTCGTAGAACTGGCGGCGGCTGTAGACCGCGCGCAAGAGTCGGGCGAGCTGAAGTTCGAGGATCACCTGGCGCGGCCCCTGCATCTGTGCCATGCCCATCGCTTGGTCGCGCGCCTTCTGCGGCGCGGGATAGAGCTCGATCAGCTCGCGGCTGCTCAAGCGCATGGTCTTGAGGCCGGCGATTTTTTCCTCGACAAAGGTGTCAGGAATTCTATCCGGTGCCAGTTGCTCTTCGAAATAAGCGCGGATGCCGATCTCATTGGCCCGCTGGATCGCCTCGCGGCTGGGACCGAAGCTCGTTCGGTTCAGGAAATGAACCGTGCGTTGCTCCGGGGTCAACGGTGCGGTCATCGTCTTTGCGTCCTTGCCGGAGCTAGCCCTGCTGCTGACCCGGCTGCGGTCGGTGCCGCTCGCGCCATTCCTGAAAACGCGCCTTGCGCTGCTCCCGCAGATCCTGGAGCTTGGCTTTTTGCTCCGTAGTGAGAATGCCCGAAATCTGGTTCATCACGGCGGCCCGCTGCACCATCATCTCGGACTGAAGCTTCGCCAGCTCCTGGGCCTGGAAGCGCACCGCCGCCTCATCGAAGGGCTGGGTCTGGGCGGCGTTTCTCAAAAGCTGGCGCTGCTCCTGGACACGCTGGCGCAGGGAGAGAGCGTTTTCCCGGTTGGCAGCGAACAATCCGTCGATGGTCGCTTTTTGCTCATTCGTGAGCTGCAGGTTTTCAAACAGCCGAGTGCCGTGAAAGCCGCGCGGATGGCCGGGGCCGGTTTGCGATTGCGCGCGCGCGCCGGTCAACAGCCCGACGATGATGAGAGCGCTAAGAGCCAGTGATTTACCGATCTTCATATCTTCCTCCTGTTAAAATTCGGGGCGGTTCCCCGAAACGTTGCCGTTAATTTTCCGATCATAGAGCCGTTCCTAGTCGTTATCCTTTTGACGTTTTTGCGGTCGGTCTTTAAACCGTTCTCGTATTTTGGCTTTCTCTCCCGGTGATAGCCGCTCGAATTTTTCGCGCCAGCGCGCGCGCGCTTTTTCTCGCAGCTCCTGTTTTTGCTCTGAGGAAAGCTCGCGGAACTTTTCCATCCGGCGTCTGAGGTCCTCGCGGCGCTCCGGCGGCAAATCGCGCCAGCGCTGCCAACGCTCGTGCAAGCGCTCGCGCTGATCGGCCGGCAAATCGCGCCAGCGCTCGAAGTTGCGCCGAATCGTCGCCTTCTCGTCGGCCGGGAGCTTGCGCCAGGTTTCCAAATTTCTATTCAGATCTTCCCTTTCCGCCGGCGGTAGATTTTTCCACCGCTGAAAACGCTCCCGCAGCTCCTGTTTCTCCTGTGGTGTCATCCGCTGCCACCGCTCCAGGGCTTCCCGTTCGTGAGGCGCCGAGTCTTGCCGAGGTGACGATTGCGCGCGAGCGGGCGATGCCAAGCCCGACAGTCCCAGCGCGAAAAACAGCGTTAAGCAACCGATGATCCGGTTCATTTCGCCGGTTCCTTCTTGGTGGTCGGCGTGGCCGGCCGTCCAGGATCGCGAGAAACCTGATCGCGCATTTGCTCCAACTGACGGATGTCCTTCATCATCTCCAGGTTTTTTATGAGTTCCATATCTTTTAGAAAATCGATCATCCTGAGCATTTCTCTATCAGGTGGCTCGGGCTCCTTGCTCGCGGCCGAGGCGGCGGGTGCGAGCACGAGCGAGAACAAAAAAAACCACTGGCTCCTCGTCGGCATCAATCTCGATCTCCTCAGGCGGTTCCATTGCCCTGCCCGGTCAGCGTTTCGAGCAGGTCCAGGTTGTCGAGGAGCTCCATGTTGCTGAAGAAGTCAAGTTGCTCCGCCATCGGCAAGACCTCCATGAAAGCTTCATCATCCGGTGCCGAGGTAGACGACCGCCAGAGTCCCTTTCCCAGAGTCAGAGTTAGAGTTAGAGTTAAAGCCAACAGCAGGACGGCGCCGGTGGCCAGTGCTGGCACGGGGAGGGGGGCGACTAAACCCACAATACGTCGCCACCAGGTTTCGCTTTCCGCAACGGCATCAAGTTTGCGCCGCATCTCACGGCTGTAATCTTCCCAAAACGCCTGCGCCGGCTCGTCGTGAGCAGCGGTCATGGGCAGAAGGCTGCGCATTTCGGCAAGGCTTGCGCGGCACGCTTCGCAATTCTTGAGATGGGCATCGCAATTGCCTCGCGCGCTTTCGCTCACTTCGCCGTAGTAGTAAAGGACCAAATCTTCTTCCAAGTCTCGGCACGCCTTCAAGGCCGGTTTGTCTCGCACAACCATAATCGACTCCTATGCAAACTCCGCTAAACTTTGCCTGAGCGCCGTTACGGCTCGATGCAAGTGGACCTTGACGGTGCCCTCGGCGGTCTCCATCGTCTCGGCGATCTCTCTAATGGAAAGCCCCTGGTGATTTTTCAATATGAAAGCCGTGCGCTGTTTCGCCGGCAGCAACTCGAGCGCCGCGCCGACCCGGCGCCATAGCTGGCCGGCGATGGCATGCTGGTCGGGGGCAACCGGGTTGGCGGGAACGTGGGTGGGGTCAACCTGGTGCTCGACGGTCTCATTGTACTCCTCGGCAGGAGCGCGCTTGGCGCGGCGCCGATAATCCAGGCAGACATTGACGAGGATGCGATAAAACCAAGTATAAAATCCCGAGCGGCCGTCGAAGCGGCTGATATGCGTGAACGCCTTCAAAAAAGCTTCCTGCGACAAGTCCTTGGCCTCTTCGCGATCGCGGGCGAAGTCGAAAGCGATGCGGTAGGCCTTCTGTTTATGACGTTCCACAAGTTCCTCGAAGGCGCGGCGATCCCCCTTTTGCGCGGACGCGACCAGCTCCTCGTCACCGATCCGCGCCGTCGGACTGGCTGCCATGGTTGATCTTTTAGCACAATCGGTGGCGAAAAGGAGACGGCAGAAGCCTGGGTGACCGTCGGCTGCCAAGGTGATGTTCACGGGCGATCAGCTTTGGTTGGTCTAGTGTAGTGTCTCACGCTGTTTGTACTTTATCGAAGACGGCCTTAATCGTCATTCCCGCGCAAGCGGGAATCCAGCGGTCCTTCGAAGTCCTGGATTCCGGCTCGCGCTAGCTATCGCCAGCTTGGCCGGAATGACGTGCAAATAAGTCTCCCGATTTAAGAGACACTACACTAGTTGCCTAACTTGTCTTTGAGGTCGCGTCTCAGCTCGCGCCGATCTTTGCGTAGTTCTCGACGGTCGCCCTTGAGTTCTATCCGATCATTTTTGAGCTCTTTGCGGTCCAGTTTGATCTCTTGCCGATCGGCCTTGATCTCTTGCTTATCGGCGGCGATCTCCGCCGGACTCGCGCCGGTTCTGATATCCTTGCGCAGCTCGCGCCGATCTTTGCGAAGTTCTCGGCGGTCGGTGCGCAACTCTTTGCGATCCTGGCGGATCTCTTTGCGGTCGGCCCGGATTTCCTTGCGGTCTTGTCTGATCTCCTTGAGATCGTCGCGAATCTCGCCCGCGAAAGATGATGTTCCCGCCGCTATCAACGAAGTCGCCACCAGGCCAGCGCCGAACATATACTTTAGTTTGCTCATGCTACCTCCCTTTGGCGTTTTCTCCCAAGTCTAAACGTCTTAGACGCACTGGGGAGCGAGAGGTTTACCGTTTCCCAGCGCCGGCTCAACCAAGCTCCACCGAGGGTGAAAATTGCCTTATTTATCAGTGAGTCCGCCCATGATCGGCCGTCATGGAAAACCTCCGCCCGATGCATCTTCAGATCATGCCCTTCGGATTGCCGAGGTTTGACAACCCCGGATCAAAGGGTTATTCAGACAGTCGTGCAGGCCTCTCGATATCTACTGACGCACCTACGCCACCGGAGCTGCGTCGGGTTCGTCTTACTTGTCGCGCTATTTTTCCTGCCCCTCCATTTTCACCCAGTCACGACCACCGCGCAGATGGCAAAGGAGTGCAGTTGTTTCCAGGGCAGCCGCAGCGAAGCCGGCCTCGCTCCCCAGCCCGAAGACTGGCTCCCCGCTCTTGCTGCGCAGCCCGTTTGCGCCGAGTCGCACCATTGCATTGGTTCACTTCACGGAATCAAGTGGCATAGCCGCGCGCCTCCCTTCGTGCCCTTCCTCTAGTTTCTCTTTCAGTTCGTAATCGGCATGGTCACAGTCCCTCCCTCGGTAGGGAGGCGCACTGTTTTTTGTTTTGGGGGTGTCAAGATGAACTCAATTCGGAAGAGAGCTTTTGTATCTACCGTCGGTTGTGCCATGGCGTTCTTGATTTTGTTTCCGCAGCCGAGTTTTGCGCAACTCTCTGAGATGGAATCGCTGCGCGCGCTAGTGCGCGATATAGGGGAGCGCTTGCAGGAAGCGCTCAAGCGCATCGAGCAGTTGGAGCGGGAGAAGGCAGCGGAGCCGGAACTTCCGGCGCAGCCAGCCCAACCAGCTATACAATCCACTCTAGGCGCTTTGAATCCGGCGATTACGGTGTTTGGAAATTTTGTCGGCCGAGCGGACAGTAAGAGGGTTTTCAATGAAGACGGAGATCGGATCAGCAACAAATTTAACTTGCGCGAGGTGGAGGTCGATATGCGGGCAGCCATCGATCCCTACGCAGATGGGGTTTTGATCGCGTCTTTGGAGTCGGAGACGCCCGGCCAGTTTTCCGCAAGCGTCGAAGAAGGATACGCCATTATTAAGAAGTTACCCTTCCTCGATCAACCACCCTTGGGGTTGAAATTAAAGGTGGGCCGTTTCCGGCCGGTTTTCGGGAAATTTAACATTATCCACACGCATGATCATCCGACAATCTTCAGATCCTTACCCACGGCGGAGTTCATGGGCGAGGAAGGATTCATTCAGAATGGGGTGTCTGGCAACTTCTTTATTCCCACCCCCTGGGATCGCGAGTCCAGCCTGGACGCCACGTTGGAGGTTTTGAACGGTGGCGATGTGGCTATCTCGCCGGACGCCAAATCCAGAATCTCATATCTTGGACATCTGCGGTGGTACCGCACGCTTTTCGATGGTCACGACCTGGAGTTGGGATGGTCCAGCTACTTTAGTCCCGCCGGAAGCAGTGTTCGA
>JACPFE010000104.1 GCA_016183145.1 Deltaproteobacteria bacterium
AACGTACCACGGCGTGCGAATATGGCCCGGACGGTCTTCGAAGCGCACACGCACCCGGTCGCCCGGCCGAAATTTACCGCTTGCTTCGTTCACGGCCCGCCCCATTTTTTCTCGAATGCGGCAAGCCTGCGGTCGATCTCTTCCTTGGTAAGAATCTTTTTCTCGATCAAAACGGTTTCGATGCTCGCGATCCAGCGCTCGTAGTAAGTCATGTCGCGGTAGGTTGCCGAATCCATTTCTTCGCGCGCCCGGCGCATCTCGTCGGTGCGCTTGATGCCGCGCGCGGTCAACGCTTGATTGACCGCGTCGGCGAGGATTTCCCAATCCGAAAGCACATGCTCGGTTTGATCCACCGGCCCCGCGCCGGGAAGACCGCCGACATCGTGATGTCCTCTAGCCATTGATTCCCTCCGCCTGTGGTGAGTTAGAGCGAATCCACGATCAAGCCTTCAGACGATTCGCAAGCGATTTGTGCTCCTCTTTGATACCGGCGGGCAACCGATCGCCGAAGGTGGCAAAAAAATCGCTTTGGCTCTTGAGGTTATTTCTCCAGCCTTCGCGGTCGACAGACACTAATTGATCGATATCCGACTGGGCAATGTTGAGTCCGTCGCCGCTCAAGCTGGAGGCTTTGGGCACGTAGCCGATGGGAGTTTCCTGCGCCGCGCCGCCGCTCTTGCAGCGCTCGATGATCCAACGCAGCACGCGCAGATTTTCGCCGAAGCCGGGCCAGAGAAAGCGCCCGCGCTCGTTGCGCTGGAACCAGTTGACGCGGAATATCTTCGGCGGGTTGGCCGCGCGTTTGGCCATGGAAAGCCAGTGTTGCCAATAGTCGCCCATGTTGTAGCCGCAGAAGGGCAACATCGCCATCGGATCGCGGCGCACCACGCCCACGGCGCCGGTGGCGGCCGCCGTCGTTTCGGATGCGAGGGTGGCGCCGAGAAAGGTTCCATGCTGCCAGTCAAAGGACTGATAGACGAGCGGGATTAGCTTTTGCCGCCGCGCGCCGAAAAGCATCGCGCTGATCGGCACGCCTTGCGGTTTTTCCCACTCGGAGGAGTAGCTCGGGCAGTTTTTGATCGATACGGTAAAGCGGGAATTCGGATGAGCCGCCGGGGTGCCGCCCTCGGGATCCCAGGGCTCGCCGCGCCAGTCCAGGGCGTCGCTCGGCACCGGATCGTCATGGCCTTCCCACCACACGGTTCCGTCGGAGCGCATGGCGACGTTGGTAAAGATGGTGTCTTTCGTGACGGTTCGGTAGGCGTTGAGATTGGTATTCGAGCCGGTTCCCGGCGCGACGCCGAAAACGCCGGCCTCGGGATTGATCGCCCAGAGCCTGCCGTCGGCGCCGACGCGGATCCACGAAATATCATCGCCGATGGTGTGGATCTTCCAGCCTTTCATCGTCGCCGGCGGCACCAGCATCGCCAGATTGGTTTTGCCGCAGGCGCTGGGGAACGCGCCGCAAATGTAGTGAATTTCACCGTCGGGGCTTTCGACGCCGACGATCAGCATATGCTCGGCGAGCCAGCCATCTTTGTGACCGAGCTTGCTGGCGATTCTCAGGGCCAGACATTTTTTCGCCAGCAAGGCGTTGCCACCGTAGCCCGAGCCGACGCTCCAGATGGTATTGTCCTGGGGATAGTGGCAGATAAAACGCCGCTCGATATCGAGGTCGGCCTTGCCGTGCAGGCAGCGCGTGAAGTCGTCGGAATCGCCAAGGTGGTCCAGCGCGATCTTTCCCATGCGCGTCATGATGCGCATGTTGAGCACAACGTACACGCTGTCGGTGACTTGAATCCCGACTTTGCTGAACGGCGATCCCTGCGGCCCCATGAGAAAGGGAATGACGTACAGCGTCCGCCCGCGCATGGAACCGGCAAAAATTTTCGACAGTTTGTCGTAGGATTCCGCCGGAGCCATCCAGTTGTTGTTGGGGCCGGCATCCTCCTTATCCTCGCTGCATACAAAAGTCAGATTTTCCGTGCGCGCCACGTCGTTGAGCGCGCTGCGGTGTAGATAACAGCCCGGCAACGCCTGTTGATTGAGCGGTATCAAATCGCCGCACTGGACCGCGGCCTGGGTCAGCCGCTCGCGTTCATCTTCCGAACCGTCGCACCAGTAAACATCATCGGGCTGGCACATCGCCGCCACTTCTTTGACCCATTTCTGAACAAAACCATTCGTCGGCACCGTCCCCGATATATTACTCATTAGCCACCTCTTCCCCTTTTCCCACCAAGTTGAAATATTTGCTCTACGTTTGGACTCTTTGCCCTTCGAAACAACTACCGAGAAATCTCTATGAAATCCAGGCGCATCTTGCGGATTAGTCGGAACGCCCAAGCCTCATTCCTGTTTTTCAAAACTATCCGAATACGAACGGAGATGTCAACATGAAGACGATCCTCTCTCGTAGCAAAACAATTCTGTCAGGGGATAATGGCGACGTGGCTACGCCGAGGGAAAGTGAGGAAACATTCTGGTTGGAGTTGGTCCGGTTGTCGACTGGAACGTACTTGGAATGCCAAAATCAAATATCAATGCCTGGCACCACACATGAATCCGCCGATGTGACGGGTTGGGAAACCTAGCCGAGAATTGTGCGGAAGTTAGCCGAGAACTCAGTTCGCTGTCAAGGTGCTCTGGGAGACAGAACAAATCAGTATCGTGTCCCGGGAATTGGGCTTAGAAATAGTCTTCGGGCTTCTTATAGGAGATTAGGTGAGAAATAGCCTTGAAATGATCATCGTACGCGACGATCGCGTCACATCCGTAAACATAGGCCGCGATGGCGTGCGGTACATCGCTGGCGTCTCGCAGAAGAGTAAACCTCCGAGCATGGCGCGTCCGGTCCACACGAGGCACGAAAGGAAGTATCTGGAGCGGTAGCGAGAATATTTTCTCGAGTGCAGCTTTGCCAAAAGCGGCTCCCTGAGCAAAGTCCGGCGCGTTATCCAGGGCAAACACATACACCTCATGCAGCGCGTAGAAGGACGTAGCGGCAGATAGTGATCCGTCGATGATCTGAGCAACGAATCTTTCGGTGTAGCGATATCTGTCCTGTTCGACTGCCTGCGTGAGGGTATAGACCAGGAGAACGGAAGTGTCGATGTAGAGCAATTACCTCGCCCCTGCCCGCTTCTTTGCAGGTTTCTTCCGAGAGGCCTCTAACGTCTCTTCGTGGGCCAGGATGCGCTTCAGACTGGCCTTTCGCGCACGGTGGAGCAATACGGCGGTGGATACCGTCCCAATATACTTGCCGAACTTCTTGAGGTTCATCGTAGCGATACACTACCAGTCCCGAAATAATGGGTCAACGTGACTAAAAATCCTGTTGAAGCTGTAACGGGTCGGGAAACCCAGCGAAGAACCGGGCTAAAAATTAGCCGAGAAATCGGTTCGCTGTCAAGCCGCTCTGAAAGTTGAAAATCAGTATTGTGTCCCCGGATTCCCAGACCTCGTGCCCGTAGCCGCCGTACTGTCGTGAAAATCGCCGCCACATCATTGAGATAGTATCAAGCAACGGCTGTCAATTGTGGCCGACTCTTATGAGAATACCTCTCTGGTTGAGGGGGCCAGAACTCCATCCCCTTACAGCTCTTCTGTTTAGCGAGTTCGCGCAGAAATATATTACGATCAAGTAATGCATTCCCTTCTGTACCATCTGCGTTTTGAAAATCCGCGAGTCCAGGCCAAACGAAAAACCCAACGATGATATCGGGAATTTCGGGGGACAGTATACTTCATTTGTTCCCGGCCAAAATCTTTGCCACACTTTCGCGGTCGCCGCAACGATGCAATTACTGCGTCCCCGCAACCTTTAAATACCGCAGATCGACGAAGCGCTCCGCGCCTCTCGCTGTTCTCGATCAGCGAAAACCCGGCGGCGGTGATCAGAGAAGGGCTCGGCGTCTACTCTGTCCTTGGCGAACCCGTTAACCTTCCACGGCTTGCAGAGCAAGCAGCCGGCACGGCGATTCTTTGGACGCTTACGCTTGTGATGCGCCATTGCTTAACGCCTCACGTTTGTCATTTTGGCGGCGACGCCGATTGCTTGCCTTCTTGGCATCCACCTTCCGGCCGTAGAAAGCGCCGCGACCTTTTTTGGCTCCCGCGTGCTCGGTTTTTTTGGCATTGTACCCCATAGGGTTTAGCTGAAAGAGGTTACTTCTACCTGAAGCCGTTTTTTTCGCGCGTCGTTGACGATGTTTTCGAGCTGCCTGGCGATCCGGTCGTCGATCCAATCCGCGCCGCACTGGCCGCAAACCGTAGCCGGCACTTTCCGGACGACGACAACGCCGAATTCCAAGTCGGCGGTGAACGTTGTCGTCCCGGTTTTTTTCGTTCCGGCGCAGAGAGGGCACAATTTCTTGGATTTTTTTCTATTCAATTTTTCCTCCTGGTCCTAAAATCCGCCTCAAAGTGTTCCAAATCCGGTCCGTAGGCTGTGATGACATGAACCTCAGGAACTGCCTCATCCAAGGCCGCCACTACATGCAGA
>JACPFE010000780.1 GCA_016183145.1 Deltaproteobacteria bacterium
CCGAAGCGGCGAGAGCCTGGGTAACGGAAACTCCCAGCATCGAGAGCATGCTGACTAGAACGAAGCGTCGTCGAAAGCGTTTCATCGAGCCTCCTCAGGCGATTGATTAGTTTCCGAAAATCTCTCGTAACTCCTTCAAAGAGTTGGGTATTCTCAAATCCTTTGTAACAAGGGTTGCAGATTCGAGCACGGACGTAGCAGCGATGATTCGATCAGCGGGATCAAGACCAAGTAACGCCAGGCTACCGATCCGCTCGACCCGAATTCCGCAGTAGAAATTAAAGTCATAAGTGAGTCGCAAACCTTCCGTCGCGAAGACAATGCCTATTGCCTCTGAGCACAGGGCAGGCCTCCGTGCCATGCGGCGCTCCGTTTAGCCAATGAGCTCGCATACCGAGCGTCAAAAAAAACTCTGAAGCTGCACGCCTGGGTGTCTTCGCTCCTCCAGGTTCCCGCCTCACTTATTGATTAACCGCGGATTCCGGGTTCAATCCTTGTCGATCCGGCACAGCAGGGCGCGCAGTTGATACGACCCCATGGCCCGATCATAAGGCCCCTCCTGGCTGGTGAGGACATTGGCGTTCGATTCCCAGATGCCGTGCTCCCAGCCCTCGCGCTCGGGAAACCACCAGCCGAATTGACAGTCGATCAGGCCGGGATGAATGTCCTTGTTGAAATGTGCGCGCTGCCGGATGCTGCCGTGCGGCGTGCTGATTCTCACCCAATCGCCGCGAGCGATGCCGTGCTTCTTCGCGGTGTCCGGGTGGATTTCCACCTGCGGCTCCTGGCACCCGCGGCGCAACGCCGGTAGGTAACGGTGCTCGGAGTTGAAATACACCGGAATGCGGGTTCCGGTGTTGAGAATGTAGGGGAATTCTTTGGCGATCTCCGGCGTGCTCACGGGGCTCACCGGCGGCTCCTCGTAATACGGCAGCGGATCGTAGCCGAGCTTTTCCAGAGCGGTAGAGTAGAGCTCGATCTTGCCGGTCGGCGTGGCGAAACCATTTTGCTCGTACTTGCGGTATTGCATCGGCACCCGCACCGGGCCGTGGGCGGCGAGCTCCTTGTAGCTCATGCCGAGGGGGGCGAGCATGCGGTCATAGAGGTCGTGGAGCTCTTCGTCGCAGTGTGGCAGACCGAGGCGCCGGGCGAGCTCGATCATGATCACCTCGTCCTGCTTGCATTCGCCGACCTGCTCGCACTTCTGCTGCGCGAGCACCACGCTTTCGCCCATATACGGCATGCCCACGACTTCCTCGATCTCAGGCCAAGCCGCCGCGGGCAGCACCACGTCAGCAAGCTCGGCCGTGGGCGTCATAAAGAGGTCCGCCACCATCAACAGGTCGCGCTTCATGAGCGACTCGTAGACCTGGCGCGAACCGGCGTAAGTCGACAGCGCGTTGTTCGCGAAAATTAGGAACCCCTTGGTCCAGTACGGCTCGCCGGTGCGCATGGACTTGAACACCGAGGGCATATGCGCGGAGGGCAAGGGCGAACCGGCGCCCGCGAGCACGCGAAACTGCTCGCGCCCGAGACATTTTTCGGCGATCTCCTGCGGCAACACCTCGGCGAGCGGCGGCAAATTGTTAAGACCGTGCATGCCGAAGCACCAGCCCCCCGGGGTGTCGATGGTGCCGGTGAGCACAGGGAGCATCGAGATCGCCCGGATGGTCTGGGTCGCGTTCACGGTGTGTTCGAACGCGACGCCCCACTCCAACCCGCCGGGTTGCGCTTCTATCCACAGCCGCGCGGCGGCGCGTATCCTTTCCGCGGGAACCCAGGTGACCGGCTCGGCCCATTCAGGCGTGCACGGCCTGACACGCTCGGCGAGCCGGTCGAGACCGAAAGTCCACTTTTCGATGAAATTCTTGTCGTAGCTGCCATCCGCGATGATGACGTTCAGCATCGCGAGCGCCAGCGCATCGTCGGTGCCCGGCCGCAGCTGCATGAACACCTGCGCCTGCTTGGCAAGCCAGGTCTTGCGCGGATCGACCACGATGAGCTTCGGCCTCGCTTGCAGCGCATCGCGCACCTGGAAACCGACTTCGCCGTCCGGGCTGGACGCCAGCGGGTTATGGCCCCAGAATAGCAGCACCCCAGGCGCGCGCTCCCCGCCGTAATCGCACCAAGGCAACCCGCCCAGGGTAAGCCCCATGGTGTTGGCGCGCGGGAACAGGCATTGGGCGCGTCCGGAATTGCCCGAGTTGGGTGTTCCCATCATGTTGGCGAAGCGCGGAATCCACTGCATGTGATGCCGCCCGGTGCCGGTACCGATGGCGATCGCTTGCTTGCCATACTCGTCCCAGATGCGGCGGATCTTCTCGCACAGATACTCGTAGGCCTCATCCCACGAGGCGCGCCGCCACTTGCCTTCGCCGCGGCCACCTGAGCGGATCAGCGGATGGGTGAGGCGCGCCGGGTGGTGCACCAGCTCCATGCTGGCGGCCCCCATGGGACACAGCCGCCCGTGGTTGAGGGGGCCGTCGGGATCGCCCTCGATCTTGATGATGCGCCCATCGCGCACGTGAACGGGCGTGCTGCAGCCGCCGTGGCACATGCGGCAGGTACTTTTCAATACCTGCTCAGCGCCGGCTCGGCGCTGGGCCATCGTCTGCGTATCTGCATCCATTTCCGAATTGGCTTGGAGCGTATCCGAGAAGGTAGCGCTATGTCAACTTCGGCCCCGGGGTGTGTTGTAGCAAAGCGATTCTGTCAGGGTTAATGGCAACGTAATTATAGTGTGACTGTAGTTGGCTCGCGTGCACTCATCTTTCCTATTCTGTTAGGCCCGACACGCGTTCCGCGTTCTTCAGAGCAGTCTTACTGAGAGCAAACTGACGCGTCGATCAACTCTGGCGGCTTCGGGCTCCTATGGCTTTTCCCTGATACCCCGTGTTATCCCATCTCCTCTGAACCCCTTGACATGACCTCGCGGGCAACCTAGCCTCCAGCCAGGACGGCCAAATTACTAAGGAGGTGGCTCATGGCCAAGGCACTCGGCGTATTTTTGCTCCCTATCTTTATCTCGGTATCGCTGGTCACGTCGGCGCTTGCTGCCTCGGTCGGGGAATTCTACAGGGGCAAAACAATCCAGTTCGTCGTCGGTGGTTCCGCCGGTGGAGGCTATGATACGTACACCAGGCTTATCGCGCGCCACTTCGCTCAATACGTTCCCGGCAAACCCTCCACTATCGTCCAGAATATGCCTGGGGCGGCTATGCTGATCGCGGCGAATTACATCTATAACAGCGCTCCTCGCGACGGCACGGTCATCGGTCATTGGTCCGGCCCGCTTATTCTACAGCAGCTGATGGGGAATCGTGCGGTGCAATTCGAGGGGAACAAGTTTGGCTGGCTCGGTATGCCGACGTCGGATTCCCTCGTGTGCATACTGACCGATCGCAGCGGGATAAAGACGGCAGAGGAGTGGGCCAAGGCAAAAACACGGGTAAAGCTGGGGGCGATTGGCCCCGGCACCAGCGGCACCGATGATACCAAGCTTTTGGCCGCCGCCACGGGTTTCCCCATCCAGCTTATCGAGGGCTACAAGGGCACCGCCGACATCAGGGTTGCAGCGGAAACCGGGGAAGTCGATGGTACCTGCGCCTTTGGCTGGCAATCGGCGAAGGTGACTTGGGCCAACGCCCTGCAGGCCCGACAGGTTCATGTCGTGCTGCAGACGATGCTGGAGCCTCATCCCGAGCTGAAGGGTGTCCCTCTCGCTGTCGAGTACGCAAAGACGGAGGAAGGGGAAAAGCTCCTCCGGATCGCCAGCGAGCTTTACGGCAAACAAAGACTCTATTCTCTTCCGCCACAAGTGCCCGAACAGCGCGTGCGAACACTGCAGAAAGCCTTCATTGCTACTCTGAAAGATTCTCAGTTTCTGGCTGAGGCAGAAAAGGCGAAGCTGGAGATCGACCCGGTCGATGGACCCGGCATAGAAAAGATGGTGAACGGCTTGTATGAAATCGAGCCCGCCATCATGAATCGAGTTAAAC
>JACPFE010000781.1 GCA_016183145.1 Deltaproteobacteria bacterium
CGGGACGCCGGCAAAGCTCTGGAGCTCTTGGCGTGCGTGCGCGAAGACCGCGTCAACAGTCACCTCCGGCTCGGAGGCGAGCAGCGCGTCGAGCAGGCCGGCCTGTGACCGGGTAAAACGCAGGCGATGCCCCTCGACGTCGCCGAGACCGGCCAGAAGACCGTATTTCTTCAGCCACTGTTCGGGAATGATGCCGAGCGTCCCGTCGTCCAGCCGTACGGTCTGTTCGCCCTGCTTGATGGCCCGCAGCAACTGCGGCAGCGCCACCTCGGTATCGCCAAATTGCGCCCTGCCCTCGAGCTCGAACCAGTCGACGCCGGAGTTGCTCTCCATGTTGAGCGCGCCCGCGGTGCGAAACAGCTTGCCTTCGGCTTCGACATGCCAGCCTTCGTTGGTCAAAGCGCGCACCGCTTTGGGGAGTTGGGCCGACGACAATTCAAGCTCGGAATCTCCGGTCCAGCGAGTGCTGCGAAAACCGAGCTGTTTGAGGCGCGATCTGGCGGCGCTCTCGGCCTCGAGGTCGCGGCGGATCAACCGGCGCCGTTCTTTTTGATAGATGCCCTTGGCGGAGTGATCCGCCGCGATCGTCTCTCCTTCATACTCAAATGACAACTTGCCGACGAGGCGCGGCCGAAACCAATTATCCTGCTCCGAGGGCTTGATAACCAAACCGGCCTTTGGGCATAGGGTGACCGCCTCTAACTCGAGCTCCGCCGGAAGCTCCAAGCGGGGCTGGCGCGGCAGGCACAGCAACTCGCCGAGGAAGGGATCGGCGTCTTTTTCAGGAATCGACAGCGAGCCATGAGCGCGCAAGAGCGAGATCCAGCCGAAAGCGCCATGATCCTGAAGCCGCGCGATCTGTCCGTTGTAGAACACCAGGCCGCCGGCGAGCAGCAATACCGGCTGTGTCAAATCCAACTCGCGCTCTTCGCGGCGCAGCGCGCCCGTGAGCTTGTAATGGGCGCCATCGCTTCGGCGCGTGACGTTAAGACAGAGTTCCCACGGCGGCCCATCGTCCCATTCGAGCGGCTTGTCCTCGTCCCCAGCCCTGGAGGCGCGCAGCAAGCAGCGACCCGTCCCGCACATGAGCGGCAGCAGGAGGTCCCAAAGCGTAATCGGCAAGGTAAACTGCGCCGGCGCCGAGTTGTAATAATAAGATGGATAACTGTAGCCCAGCTCTTGCCACGCTCCGAGGAGAATGGCGGCAATCTGCCGATCGGCTGGATCTGGAAGGCGTGCGATTTCTTCTGCGCGAATTTTTCGGCTTTTGGGTTTGCTCCAACTACCATTCAACTTGCGCTCGCGCTGGGCGATTTCGACAATTAGCCGTCCTTTCTCTAGCATCTCGCGGGCATCGATCAAATACAGCATCTCTCGCTCCGGCAGCGCCATGCCGGCCAAGCGAGCTTCCGCCGACTCCATGGCGCCCCGAAGCGTCTGCAGCTGCTGCTTCCAGCTCGGCAGAGGCGGCTCTTTCGGTGGCCGCGGATCTTGACCGATCTCGTCAGCAAACTCCTCATCGCCGTCATAGGTTTCGATAAGCTCCAGCGATGGGCGGCTCGCCGGCCCTTTCAGGAACCCCTCTCGCTCCGCCGCCAGAACGGCTGCCCAGATATGCTTGCAAGTCACTAAATCCCTGTCGAAGAAAGGACAGGAACAGTTTACTTCTAAGAAATCGTCCGCGAAGGCTATGCGGACACCGTAGAGGTGCGAACCTTTAACTCTCGCGTCAACGCGCCAGGCATCGCCTTCGATGCGTTTCACCGCGCCGCCGATGAAATATGACCTGCCGCGCTCTCGCGACAGCCTATCGACTTGATTGAAAACCTTTTCGCTCAGATAACCCATTGCGAAACTGAGTAACGTAATGTCGGGAAAAAGTCCACCGAAAAGTCGGCAATCGGCGTTGCTTATTCTCGTTCGGCGAGTGCGGCCGAGCAATGGCAGGCGCATTTCTCAAATTGACAAGCGCGATCGCTCCATGCGAGAAACCGACAAGCAGCGGTTCGGGAGGAATTCGCCATAAAAGCGAGTCTAAAACGCAAGACGGTCAAGCAAACGGCCAACGGTGTCCCGCGCATCATCGATGCCGAGCGTTCCACCGTCCAGCCGCACGGTCAGTTCGCCCCGCTTGATTGCCCGCAGCAACTGCGGCAGCAATGCTTATCACGTTTTCGCAATTGCGAAAACATGGCAAGTGTCTTCAAGAGGACGAAAGATGGCAGGACAAGAAGTTTTCGTTACGAACATGGAATCCCCAGATGGAGCGACGCGCAAATTGTCTGGCGTCGGGATTCAGGAGTCATTTTTACGACGCTTCTGGGTTTCCTGTGACGGAGTATTCACCACAGAGACCCAGCGCGGCGAAGCCGCAACCAAAGTAAAAAAATGGGGGTCTGACCGCCCACTGTAAACTCTGCCGCCAAATTAAAGTTTCATTACCTCGCGCAGACTCTTGCGCGCAAAGCCGGCGGGCGGCTGGAACTCTTCCGCCGGGATGGCGCGCCTCTCCGCTTTGACGACTTCCACCATCGTGCCACCCCTTCGTTCCACGGTTCGGACCGGATACCCCTCGCCCGCGAGCTTCCAGGATTGATCCGCACCGGAAGCGACTCTGCGCCCTTGGCCGGGGCAGCCTGCGAGTTTGGCCATCTGGGCCATGAACCGCTCGAGCTTTTTGCCGTCCAGTTCCCGCCATGCCGTAACGCCCTTGGCGATCCAGAGCTCCGAGCCGGCCTTGCCGTCCTCCAGGAGATCGTAGCGGGTCGCCGGATAGCCCGCGACCGTGGTTTGCTGGCCGGTTTTGCGCAGCTCGGTGCGCGGCTCGCGACAGTCTGGCTGTGCCTGTTGGGGCATCATCTGCTCCATCACCTTGCGGTCTTCGGCCGACATGCCTTTGAGCGCTTCTTGCATCTCCTTCATCACCCCCGACATCGCACCGCGAAAGGTTTGGACATATTCCTGAACCGTCGCGGTAAAATAGTACCGTTCTTTATAATCGACTTGGGTTAAAGTCTGGGCGTCCAGGTCGACAACGAAGGCTGAGACCGGTTTGCCTCCTTCGAAGACGACGCTCTTGATCCGGTTGGCCTGCATCATCACCTGCTGCCGACCCCCCGCGCCCCCTTTCGCCGTCTCGTCGATCACCCAGCCCGCCGACCCCGGCGACGCCCAGGTTAACGCAGCTGCCGCAATCACCCCTGCCATGAATCGATAAATGAACATGTCCATTTCCTTCCGCTAGAAAATCCGAAGCTACTATAATTCAAATGTCCCGATCTTTCACCTGGGAGTTTCTTTAATCCGCGCGAAGGATTGTCAAACGTTTTCAGGCCGGCGCTAACCGGCGCGGCTTCAAAAAAAAGCCCAGGCTCTTTCGAGCTCCGGGCTTTCAATTTAAATCCGGCAGCGTCCTACTCTTCCATACGGCGACCGTATAGTACCATCGGCGCTGGAGGGCTTAACGGCCGAGTTCGGGATTCTTCGTCAGCCCGTAGCCTTCTTGCCTTCGAAGCGTACGAGCGGAAATGAAATTCTTTGCCTAACCTGCCGTCCCCTCTTGCTAAGTCTCCGCATCTCTTTGGCCACGTGGGCGTCATAGTATCGCTCACCGCATTTATTGCATACATACGCCGGAACATTTTCCATGACCACCAGGCCTTTGCCAACTCGATAATACTCCCTAACTTGATCGAGTTCCAATCGACCCTCAAGACAGAAATCACAAATCTCTCCCTCCATAGAATTACCCCCGCACTTTGTCTAATGCCGGCTAAGAAGCATCATAAACAGTAATGACGATTAACTTTCCGCTGGTAGCGGCAATACGGCATACCGCCCTTAATCGTCTATTGTCGCGTGCATTTCCTTCTATTGTATATTTCCGTCTCCCCAACCGATCCTTTTGCCTGCGAACGATTCGACCAGAAACTATGGCTTCCTCGAAATCCTCTTCCTCAAAACTATCGTCGGCCATTTCATCGATCGCGTGATGAGTCAAAGCATACTCGCCGCTTCGAACCTTCTCGCGAATCCGATCTATAATCCGCCGCATCCCAACGCTTCGTTACCTTCCTTAGCAACCCAAACGAGATTATCATACAGAAGTCATCAAAAAACAAAAAGGCCCCGACCTCCTTCGAGATCGGGCCTTCGATTTAAATCCGGCAGCGTCCTGCTCTTCCATACGGCCTGTGGTGAGCCGCGTCGAACCACGACCGTATAGTACCATCGGCGCTGAATTCTAAGGAGGTCGGTTCGTCTCCGTCCTGATCATGGTCCTTCCAGGACCGCTTCGGCATCGATGGTGATGTCGATTGCGCTGCCAACGACGACACCTCCATTTTCCAAAGGGGCATTCCAGTTCACGCCGAAATCGAATCGGTTGATGGTCGTCGTGGCGACGAAACCGGCCCTGGTCTTGGGTCCCTTGTCCACGCCGTCTTCCCACAAGGGCGTCTGCCACTGGCCGAGATAATGGACCCGCGGCGAAACGCTGCGGGTCACGCCCCGTATTGTCAATTCGCTCGTGAGGACGGCGTCGGTCGCGCCGATGATCTCGACCTTGTTCCCTCTAAAGGCGATCGTTGGATATTTCTCCACGTCGAGAAAGTCCGCGCTCTTGAGATGCGCGTCGCGGCCGGCTTCCCCCGTCCATAGTCCCGCCGCGTCGACGGTTGCTTCGACCGAGGTCACCCGCGGATTTGCCGGATCGAAGACGAGCAGGCCGCGGACGTTTTTGAAATGGCCGCGCACATAGGTCACCATCATGTGGCGCACGCAAAACTCCGCCGCCGTGTGCCCCGGCTCGAAAAACCATTTGGCCATAATCCGATCCTTTCAGGAGAACGCAATTCGTAGCGGCATACGTTAACGCCCAGCGGATTTAATTCAACAAGCGCGACACCGTGGCAAGAGGCAGTCGAGGAAATGCCGAGGAAAAACCGTCGGAAGATCGGACGCGGCGGCTCGATCGAGCGCGCCCTTACTTGCTCAGCCTGAAGCCCTCGTATGCAAGATAGCCGGCAACGACCAGCGCCACCGCGCTCAGCCACGGGGGCACGCTCCAGCCCTGCAAGTCCGCGCTCCATCCGAGCACCAGCCGCATCAGATGCAGCACGGCGATGATTAGAAAAATCGCTCCCGCCGTCTTGAGGTAAATCTTCAGGGACATCCGCCGACACGCTAAAACCGCGGGGAGGCTGCTGCCAATCACCCGCGGGAGTGATGAACCAATCCGCACGTCGTTACGGGGGAGCGATGAAAGGCGGCAGGCTGAAAAGCTTTGGTTATGAACGGCGGAAATAAAAAAGGCCCGTGGTCATCATGAATGCACGGGCCTTTTCAATTTAAATCCGGCAGCGTCCTACTCTTCCATACGGCGACCGTATAGTACCATCGGCGCTGGAGGGCTTAACGGCCGAGTTCGGGATGGGATCGGGTGTGTCACCTCCGCTATCGCCACCGGAAACCGTTCCCCCCTCTTTTATCCCCCCCCCGCGAGCGGGGGGGGATATAGAGGGGAGTGAAACTGAATACGGGTGCTGCTTTCACGCGCAAGTCGCATTAGTAAATATGGTCAAGCCGCACGACCAATTAGTACCGGTTA
>JACPFE010000776.1 GCA_016183145.1 Deltaproteobacteria bacterium
AAACGCTACTTCATGCCCGGTCATGTCTGGCATATCACTCACCGCTGTTAAAATGTTTGTTCCAACCGTTCCAGCCGTTCAAGTAAGGGAACTCATTCCAGTGGTTCCAGACGTTTCAAACGTTCCAAGCGGTTAAACTTCGGGTCGTCGTCGTTTCCAGTTTTTATTCTACTGCGCTGGCTTTTCGACAATGGTCCTATCTCGGATCCCTGCGTCATAGGAAATCCGAAAAACGCGCTAGAAATTTCGGCGTCGTCTAACTTTTCACTTACGTGCCGCAGAATGTTCGGTAGCAGCCTTGCCCGTCCGGTGCCGGCTCGGCGAATGCGGCAAATTCCGGTTGATCGTCGAAAGGGTGCGCCAAGATATTCAGCAGAGTATCGAAGGGGGCGTAATCATCGCGTTCCACCGCCGCGCTCAACGCTTCCTCGACTCGGTGGTTCCGTGGAATGAACGCGGGGTTGGCGCGCCGCATCGCCCGCGCCCGCTCCAAGGGTGCCGTCGCTTCGCGCGCAAGCCGCGCGCGCCAGTACTGACTCCAGAGATCGTAAGCCGACGGATCGCTAAACAGCGCGCGAAGCGGTTCCTCATCGCCTAAAGCGGCGTTGGCGAGATAGCGGAAGGCCAACGTGTGGTCGACTTTGTTGCCCGCCATCGCCGTGAGAAACTCCGTTGCGAGGTTGAGATCGGCTTCTTCCTTGGTGAGTAGGCCGAGCTTGGCGCGCATGCCGTTCAGCCAGTGGCGCTCGTATAGTTGTGGAAAGTTATTGACCACGTCGCTGGCGCGCGCGACGGCGCGGTTTCTATCGGCATCGAGCAAGGCTAAAAGCGCCTCTGCAAAGCGGGCAAGATTCCAATGCGCGATTTTTGGCTGATTGGCGTAGGCATAGCGGCCATGGGTGTCGATGGAGCTGAACACCGTGGCCGGGTCGTAATGATCCATGAAAGCGCATGGGCCGTAGTCGATGGTCTCGCCGGAAATCGCCATATTGTCGGTGTTCATCACGCCGTGGATGAAGCCCACATGCATCCAACCGGCAACGAGCGCCGCCAGTTTGTCGCACGCACGCTCGAGCAATCCCAGGTAAGGGTTCGCCTGCTCCTTCAGCTCCGGGTAGTGGCGATCGATGACGTAATCGGCGAGCCGTTGCACCTTGGCCTGCTCGCCGCGAGCGGCGAAGAACTGGAAGGTGCCGACACGGATGTGGCTCGCGGCAACGCGCGTCAAAACCGCGCCTGGCAGCGCAGTCTGGCGAAAGACCGGCTCGCCCGTTAGAACCGCGGCCAGCGCCCGGGTCGTCGGGATGCCGAGCGCGTGCATCGCTTCGCCGATCAGGTATTCACGCAACACGGGCCCGAGGGCGGCCCGGCCGTCGCCGGCGCGGGAAAAGGGCGTGGGGCCTGAGCCTTTGAGCTGAATGTCGCGGCGTTGTCCACTGCGGTCGGCCACCTCGCCCAGGAGCAGCACCCGGCCGTCGCCAAGTTGGGGCACGAAGCCGCCGAATTGGTGGCCGGCATACGCTTGCGCCAGCGGCGCCGCCCCCTCGGGTATCTCGTTGCCGGCAAAGATCCGCGCGCCTCTCTCGGAATCGAGAGCATCGGCATCGAGCCCCAATTCCTCGGCTAACTCGCGGTTGAACTTGACCAACCTCGGCCGCGCCACTTGGGCCGCCTTCCAGGATACGTAGAAGCCATCGAGCTCGCGCGCATAGGTATTGTCGAAAGCAAAGCACAGCGCGGTAGGGTTGTTCGGGGCCTGCGTCCGCTTGTCGCTTTCTTGGGCAGCGGGATTCGTGATCACGACTTTCATTCTTCTCGATTTGGAACGAAATATCTAGCCCGAGGAATTTAGGGAGAAAGGCTACTTTTCTGAAGGGGCCAAGTGGGGCAAAGCTATAGTCCTTCGGGCGCGGGGTCGGCGCGGGGTCTGGCCTGAGTATTGACTTATTCACGTGTCCAACGACCCCTGGGTCGGACCAGCACAAAGTATCGATTCGACGATATCTCGAAGACGAAACCCGGGGCGCGGGGTCAGGCCTTGCAATCACACACGGGGTCCGGGACTGGCCTGGCGATCTAAACCGAGCGACGTGATGGTCTGTAATCCCGTCAGGCGGACTTCCACGTTTCCGGAATTCCGGAAACATGGAAATATGCAATCAGTCACACGCGTTCACGCGCAACAGCGCCGGACGTGATTTTTCACAAGGTTAGCAAATTAACCGCGCGAGGGCGAGCCAATGCGAATTCCATTTTCCATTGGCGCTGAGGCGTTTATTTCTTTCGCTTCTTCAAACGGGTCCGTAGTTCCCTCATGGATAGCGTAGACTCTTTTCGCCTTTCCTCGATCAGTTTCCAAAACCTTGATGAGGTTTGAAGCACCACATCGCCCCAATCCTTGCCTTCAACTCCGACCAGGACTGCCGCCGGCTTGCCGCGACGGGTGATGACAACCTGATCCCGTTGGGACATATCGACGCACTCTTTGATTTTTTTTTGCAGGCCACGCGCATTAACGGTTTTCATAAAATATCCTCAGTCTTGCTTCCTCGTGGTTTTTTTCGGACGGCTCGAACATAGACCACCGATTCCGTAGAGGAAACGTCGTAAAATATCCGGTACTCACCCACGCGTAGTTCCCAGATCGGCGCCACCGTTTGCCAGGGTGGACTCAGATTCTCCAGGAGCTTGCGATTTCGTGTCGCGGTTTCGGGTTCATAAGTCAGCTGTTCTTCTATCGAATCGAGAATCCGATTTCTGTAATAAACTTGAATCTTTCTAAGATCTTCCTCAACACTCTCGGCAAATCGAATCTCGAACACCTATATACCTTTGCATATGCAGACGACCGCCGTCAAATAGAGGGACCTCGACCCGTGGGGGCGGACCAGCATAGGGTATTGATTCGACGGTATCTCAGAAACGAAGCCAGTTCCAAACGTTCCAATCGTTCCAGCGGTTCCACCGCTTCGCTATCCGAGGATTGAGTGTGTTCAAAACGCTCAACCGCTACGCTCCGTTCAAATCGTTCAAAACGTCAAAACATTAAGAGGTCCCCGTGAGGTCAGCCCATGGATAACTAAACAAATCGCTTCAGCCGCTCGACTTCGCGCGCAAGCCCAGCCTGTTTCTCCAACCTCCGTCCGAATCGACTCAATAACGAGCTAACCGTCGGGTCGTGCGAGGATACCATCGATTTCTCGAAATAGTGATGCTAAGAATTGACGGATAAGCAAGGGGGAAAAACTATGGCTACTAAATTTACGGGAGGCTGTCTTTGCGGTCGGGTGCGCTACGAATGTTCCGCCGATCCGCTTTTTATGGGTAATTGCCACTGCCGCGATTGCCAAAAGGCGAGCGGTGGTGCGTATGAACCTGACATCGGACTGCCGGCCGCGGCGTTAAAGATCACGGGTGCGGTTAAGTATTACGACAGTAAAGCAGACAGTGGTAATACGTTGAGCCGCGGTTTTTGCCCGGAGTGCGGTGCGAGTTTGTTCGGAAAGTCCAGCGCTATGCCGGACCTCGCGATGATTACGGCGGGGAGCCTCGATGACCCGAGCCTGTATAAGCCGACCTTGGACATCTTCACAGCCAGCGCCCAGCCTTGGGATCACATGAATCCGGCGCTGGCCAAATTTCCAAAAATGCCGCCGATGGGGGGATAGGCCGAGCGATGCCGCCGACGGCGATTTCATGTTCGAGCCGCTGCAGACCGGCGATTCCTAGACCGACAGATTTCCTGACGCGGCCGGAGAGGTAAGTACGTTATGACGCTCATCATCAATAACCAAGAAGTCCAACAGGTCCTCACAATGGAGGACACCATTGCGGCGCTGGAGCAATCTTACTTGCAGCTCGCAGCCCAGGAGGCGGTCTGCCGCCCGCGCATCGATATTCGTATTCCCACCAGCGACCCGGCCCGGAACTACCAGTGGGGCACCATGGAGGGAGGATCGACCGCCGGCTATTTCGCGATTCGCATGAAGTCCGACATCATCTATGAAAAGGAATACAAAGGCGTCCTCACGCAGGAAAAGTACTGCGTGCGGCCCGGCCTTTACTGCGGCCTGATCCTGCTGACCTCGATCGAGAACGGCGAGTTGCTTGCCTTTATCAATGACGGCTACTTGCAGCACATGCGGGTTGGCGCCGACGGCGGCATCGGCGTGAAGCACCTCGCGAACAAAGACGCGGAGGTGGTCGGTATGCTGGGTGCCGGCGGCATGGCGCGCACGCACATGGAGGCTTTCACGCGCGTGCGCAAGATTGAAAAACTGCAGGTGTTCAGCCCGACGCGCGAAAACCGCGAGCGCTTTGGGCGCGAGATGGCGGCGAAATACAACATCGAGGTGAAGGTGTGCAACCGCCCCGAAGAGGTCTACAAGGGCGCCCACCTCTTGGCGGCTCTCACCGATTCCGCGGTCGAGGTGACCGACGGCGCTCTGCTCGAAAAAGGCACTCATATCATCGTCGTCGTCGGCACCGGCAAGCCCGACGCCGAGAGTCTGAAACGGGTCGATGTCTATCTGCGGTTCGGTGACACGCCGGCGCCCAATGGCCATCCCGAGCTCGCCACCGACGCCGAGCATCTCGGCTACGAGGCGCGCCCGCAGCAACATAAGTATGGCGATGGCCGCCGTGACCGGCGCAAGCACGGCAACAGGCTGCCGGATCGGCGCGTCACGCTGGCTGACCTCGTCGCCGGCAAGGTGAAGGGGCGCATCTCGCCGGACCAGATCACCTATTCGGAACGCGGCAATCTGCAGGGCGCCCAGTTCCACGCGGTGGCGGGCAAGGTCTACGAGCTCGCCAAGCGAGCCGGCCTCGGGCGTGAGATTCCGACCGAATGGTTTCTGCAGGACATTCGCGACTAAAATACTGCGGCTCGTTTAAGACGTTCCACCGATGCGCTCCGTTCAAATCGTTCAAAACGTATTTAGCTCGACCCCCGGGTCGGACCAGCGCAAGGTCTTGATTCGACGATACGAGATCGCATAAATAGAGCGACATGAGGCTTAGCGCTCTTTTTTGGCGTTGAAATGTACGCACGACTATTGGAACGTCT
>JACPFE010000112.1 GCA_016183145.1 Deltaproteobacteria bacterium
ACCCCCACTCTAACTCTCCCCCGTCGAGGGGGAGAGGATTAGACAGCAGTTTTGTTGAAGTGATTTTTCAAGGAGGAACTCATGCAGTTACGTGATGCAATCAAGGTATTGGATTCCGACGCCCATGCGCGAGATTTCGACAATGATATCCGACCCTATCTGCCCGAGCCCTATCGCAATCAACGCGCGTCGCTCATTCCCAGCGAGCATTACGATCGCAATCTCGGCGGAACCTTGGGTCAGGGGGGCGCAAATGTCGAGGAGCGGCTCGCCGCCATGGACACCCAACAGATCGACACCGCCGTGATGTTTCCGACCAGCGGTCTGGGCGTCGGCCGAGTTCGCGACCCGCAATTCCAGACCGCGCTGTGCCGGGCGTATAACGATTTTATCGCCAACTACTGCAAGGCTTCGCCGCGCCTTAAAGCGGTGGCGAATCTGCCGGTGAGCAATCCCGGCGAGGCGGCGAAGGAATTGAACCGTGCGGTTACAAAACTCGGCCTGTGCGGCGGCATGCTGGTCGCGCAAGCGCACAGAAAAAATCTGGGGAGTCCAGAGTTTTATCCGATCTACGAGGAAGCGCAGCGGCTTAACACGCCGATTACGATCCATGCCTTCGGCGGCGACGAGCCCGGCAGCGAAGTTTTCAATCAGTTTATCTGTCTGCACACCACCGGCCATCCGTTTCCGATCCTGCGCCAGCTCACCGCGATGGTTTTCGGCGGGATTCCGCATTTGTTTCCGAAGTTAAGGATCGGCTACCTCGAAGTCGGCTGCGGTTGGCTGCCCTACTGGGCGGAGCGGATGGACGAGGAATGGGAGAAGCGCGGCAAGGTCGAAGCGCCGCTGTGCAAGAAGAAGCCGAGCGAATATCTCTTCAGCGAGAACAGCTACTATGGCTGCGAGCCGGAAGAGAAAATGATCAGCTACGTCGTCGGCGAGATCGGCTCCAAGACGTTGATGTACGCGTCGGACTACCCGCACTGGGACATGAGCTGGCCGGAATCGGCGACGATTCTCTGGAATCGCGAGGACCTTTCGCTGGACGTGAAGAAGGATTTGTTGCTGAACAACGCGAAACGGTTTTACAATTTATCTTAGCCAACATCTGTCAGCCGTCAGCTATTTGATGTAAGGTTTCGGTGATCGCCGACGGCTGAACGTTTTCCATAGCGCAAGCAATGAATATCCCGACATAAATCACCCTCCCCTTAATCCCCTCCCGTCAAGGGAGGGGAGACTTCTTAGGTTCCCTCTCCCCTTGCGGGAGAGGGTTAGGGTGAGGGGAATGTAAAGTCATTTATCACCGTCACGATTGCTGCAATTGGAAAGGAATAACAATGATTCAAACCAGGGGATTAACCGGCGCGCAAACTCTCCTGCGCGTGTTGGGCAAGATGGGCGTCGAGCGGATTTTCGCTTCGCCCGGATCGGAATGGTCGCCGGTGTGGGAAGCGCTGGCGGAGCCGGGTGTGGAAGGCATGCCCATTTATATGAGCACGCGCCATGAGGAAATCGCCGTCGGCATGGCGAGCGGCTACGCCAAGTCGAGCGGCAAACTGCCCGCCGTGATGATTCACACCACCGTCGGCGCCCTGCACGCGACCATGGCGATGCGCGGCGCTTTGCACGAGCAGGTGCCGATGGTGGTCTTTGCCGGCGAGTCGATCGGCTTCGGCGAAGACGAGGGGCCGGATGTCGGCGCCCAATGGGGAAACCATCTCGGCGACATGGGCGGGCCGGCGAAACTCGTCGATCACACGGTAAAATGGAGCTTTGGGGTTAACACGAAATCGATCCTGCCCGCGACGATTCAGCGGGCCTGCCGGCTGGCCATGGCCGGCCCGCGCGGCCCGGTATTCGTTTCTTTGGCGATGGAGCATCTGTTCGACACGATGACCAAAGACGTTCCGTCGGACCTCGGCGCTGCGCCGCTCGCCACCGCGGATCCGAAAGGCATCGAAGAGCTGGCCGACATGTTGGCGGGGGCGAATTATCCGGTAATCATCGCAGAGGACGCCGGCAGAACCATAAAGGCGGTCGAATGTCTGGTGGAGATCGCCGAATTGCTCGGCTGTCCGGTGGTCGAAACCCGCAGCACGGGAGCCATCAACATGCCGCGCACCCATCCGCTTCACAGCGGCTATGATCCTAAGGAAATCCTGAAAGGGAGCGACGTGATTTTTCTTTTGGCGGTCATCGCCCCCTGGTATCCGGCCTCGATTACCCCGTCGCCTGGGGCAAAAGTCGCGATGCTCGATGAGAATCCGCATAGGGCGGAGCTTCCCTATTATGGTTACCAGACGGATCTTTGCCTGGCCGGAGAAATTGAATCCTCGCTGGAGCACTTGCTCGCCGCGCTCAAGAAGCGGGTGTCTAAAGGCGATGCGTCGCGCAGCCGCCGCGCCGAAGAACTGAAGTCCAAAAACGACGAGCGCCGGAAAAAATGGCGCGAGGAGGCGCAAGCACTTGCCAAGCAAAAGCCGATGGATACCCGCTGGGTGGCGCACGAGATTAGCCAGGTGCTGCCCGCCGACGCGATGGTGGTGGAAGAAACCATCACGCATCGCCTGGCGGTGCACCGTTACCTCGACCAGTTGAAGCCTGGATCGTTTTTCGCGGGCTGCATCGGCGGCTTGGGGACGGGTTTGGCCACCGCGTTGGGCGTCAAAGCCGCCAATCCCAAGCGTCCGGTAATTTGCCTGATTGGCGATGGCTCGTTTAATTACGATCCCGCGCCGGCGGCGTACGGCGCAGCGCAGGAACACAACCTGCCGTTCCTGACTATCATGTTTAACAACCAGGGCTATCTTTCTCAAAAGTCTGGGATTCCGAAATATTACCCCGATGGTTGGGCGGTCAAGACGAAAAACTTTTCCGGCCTGCATATCGTGCCCTGTCCGGAATATTCAACCATCGTAAAGGCCTTCGACGGTTATGGCGAAAGAGTTGAAGAGCCGGGCGAAGTGCGCAAGGCGGTCGAGCGCGGTCTCAAGGCCATCGCGGCGGGTCAGTCCGCGCTCATCGATGTGCGCCTGAAGCCGGTTGAAGAGATCGTCTCGCGCGGCGAAGTTTAAACAAGCGGCCGATTCTTTCGCATTAGAAAAGGGAATCCCTCGTGAAGATTCGCATCGACGGTGGCACCGTCGTGGGTTGGTCCGGCGCCGGCCACGAAATCGTTCCCAACGGTTCGGTTTTGATCGAAGGCGACGCGATCAAGTCCGTCGGCACCGACAAGTCTCAGCCTGCGGATAGAGTCATCGACGCATCCGGAAAGATCGTCAGTCCCGGTTTCGTCAACCTGCACGTGCACTCGCAGCTCAACGTCGGCGACTATCTGCTCGGCGACGTCACCAAGAAAGACTACTTGGCCGCAAACTGGTTCGTTTTCGGCGCGCCGCTGAAAGAAAAGGTGGAGACGCCGCCGGCGCCCGCGGTGGCCCTGGGCAGAAAGTACGCGCTCTATAGCGCGCTGCGCAACGGCGCGACGACCGTGCTCGACCCGGGCGGGGGACCCGGGGCGCTGGACGACTACGTTGCCATCGTCGGCCAGTTAGGTGGACGCGTTTTCTTTAGCCCGCCGTATCGCAGTCACGATATTTTCACCGATTCGCAAGGACGGCACTACTACGAAGAACGTGAAGACAAAGGAAGGCCGGGGCTCAAGCGAGCCATCGAATTCATCAGGCAATTCCACGGCGCGCACAACGGCCGCGTCCAGGGGATACTGAATCCGGCGCAGGCGGAAACCTGCGAGCCGTCGCTGTTACGCGAGTCGGTTGCGGCGGCGAAGGAACTCGACGTACCGATTCACATTCACGCCGGCGGAAATTTGCGTGAGTTTCTGCAGATTCTCAACACCTATCGCAAGCCCGTAGTTGAATATCTCGCGGCAACAGGAATTCTCGGACCGCGCACGATCATCGGCCATATGGCCATCACCGGCGGCCATTCGCGTGTCGATTACCCGCGCGGCGATGAGCTTAAGTTGTTGGCGCAATCCGGCGCTACCGTGGGTCACTGTCCGCGCAAATGCGCCAAGATGGCTTTCGCCATGGAATCCTTCGATCAATATCTCGCCGCGGGCGTAAGGATCGGTTTAGGCACCGACACCTATCCACTCGATATCGTTGCGGAGATGCGCTACGCCTCGCTGATCTCACGGCTGGTAGACAAGAATGCTTCCGGGGCTCGTCCGGCGGATGTTTTCAATGCCGCCACCATCGGCGGCGCGAAAGCATTGGGCCGGGACGATCTCGGCAAAATCGCGCCCGGCGCCAAAGCTGATCTGGTCATTATCAACCTGCGCACGACGCGCTACGGTCCGGTGCGCGATCCCATCAATGCGTTGGTGGAATACGGTAGCGGGGCGGATGTGGAAACGGTCATCGTCGACGGCGAGGTGGTGGTCGAGAACGGCAGGTCGGCACGCATTAACGACGAGGAACTTTTCGCGCAAGCCGAAACGGGAGCGACTCGCGCCTGGGACAACTGGGCCGCGCGCGATTGGAACGGCCGAACCGTCGAGCAGATCATTCCGCCGGCGTTTCCAACCAGAAAGATTTAGTGCTTCCGACGGGCATGGTGAAAACTCGCGCCTTTAGCCTGAGGCCAAGCCTCGTCATGCCCGCGGAAGCGGGCATCCAGGTTGTTTTTCGTAGGATTATCGATTTTGAGACTAGATTCCCGCTTTCGCGGGAATGACAGAAGGGCGAAAATAGACTTTTCTCCGACTGCTTCGGTCAGTACACCGAGTAGCAAAATCTCGCATGCGCTACGGGTTTCTCATCGATCAGAACCGCTGCATCGGCTGCCACGCCTGCACCGTGGCCTGCAAGGAAGAACACGACATCGCCGTCGGTGTGAATCGCACCTGGGTGAAGTACATCGAGAAGGGGCGCTACCCTGACACGCGCCGTTACTTCGCGGTGCTGCGCTGCAATCATTGCGACGACGCGCCGTGCATAGAAATCTGCCCGACGGTGGCGCTGTTTCGGCGCCCCGACGGCATCGTCGACTTCGACCATCAGCGCTGCATCGGTTGCAAGTCTTGCATGCAAGCCTGTCCCTACGACGCGCTTTACATTGACCCCGACCGAAACACCGCGGCAAAATGCAACTTCGACGCGTCGCGCGTCGAGATGGGCTACAAGCCCGCGTGCGAAGTGGTGTGTCCGACGCAAGCCATTCTTTCGGGCGACCTCGACGATCCGGACAGCACGATCAGCAAGCGCATCGCGATGGAAAAAATCAGCGTTCGAAAACCTGAGAAGGGGACCAAGCCGAAACTGTTTTATACCGGAGTCGACGGCGATCTGTTGAATCCGACGATGATGGAGCCGCAAACGACCCACTTCTGGGCCGACAAAGATCCTGGCGAGGATTTCTACGCGCTCAAAATGAAAAATCCCGACCGTCCGGTCCCCGGCGCGGCGCGTGAAGTTTACGATGTGCCGCACATGACGCCGTGGGGAAAAAAGATCGCCTCGTATCTGTGGGCTAAGTCGATTTCGGCGGGGATTCTGCTCTTGTCCGCGTTGTTACTAAATATCGGCTTCGAGGCGGACGCGCCGCTGCTGCATGTCATCAGCCCGGTGATCGCCTTGTTCTTCCTCGGCGTGACGCTCGCGATGCTCGTGCTCGACCTCAAGAAACCCGGCCGATTCTTTTTTCTTTTGACCAAGCCCAATTTGAAATCATGGCTGACCCTGGGCGGCTACATCCTCATGATCTACGGCGTTCTCGCCGGAATATGGCTCGCGCAGGGGCTCACTCAGCCAGCGGTTTCTCCGCTGGTCTTCTGGCCGGCGGCGCTTTTCGCCATCGCTTCCGCCGGTTACTCGGCGTTTCTTTTCGCTCAAGCCCGGGGGCGGGATTTCTGGCAGAGTCCGTTGTTATTCTGGCACCTGCTCATCCAATCGATCAGCGCCGGCGCCGCGCTGCTGATGGTGATCGGCTCATTGGAATTAGTCACTCCGTTCCAGTTTATGAGCGCGCAAATGTTCGCCTGGCTGGGCAATGCCTTGGTTGTCTCACTGTTTGCGGGTCTGGCGATGATTTTCAGCGATTTGTTTTTGACTCATGGCAGCGAGGAGCTGCGGCGGTCGGCCGAATTGCTGATCAAAGGGGCGCTCTGTAAGCAATTTTGGATCTTCGTGATTTTGCTCGGGGTGATTATCCCGATCGTGCTGATGTTTTGGCCGAGCCGCTCTCTTATTCCAAATGTGACTGCGTCGCTCTTGGTGCTCGTCGGCTTGTGGGTATACGAAAACCTTTGGATCAAAGCCGGACAATCCCTGCCGTTGAGTTGACGAGAGCGGATCGTCTTAAGAATGTAACAAGGCGTGCAACAGAAATAGAAATTATTCGCCCCGCGGCAAATGAGACTGAGGCTCTCGTCATCCTGAACGAAGTG
>JACPFE010000113.1 GCA_016183145.1 Deltaproteobacteria bacterium
CGACGGCATCTCAGCCGTCGCGGCGTCGGACTTTAGCATAGGTTTGGACATTTCCTTTTTTCGCTTCTCCCTGTGACAGGACTATTGGGTTACTGGAATGATGGATTGATGCGTTTGCGACTCGCACCTGTAACACCACACGGAAGATGTCTTATCAGAGGATCAACTCTCCGCTCTGGCAGGCTGATGGTTAGAAATCATTATATCAGAGATGATATTCATTGGTAGTCTTGTGCCGACTCGAAACGATGGGACCACTCTGGTAGGATGACTCCGTCATGAAACCCATTCACAAAGCGCTCACCATCGCCGGCTCGGATTCCGGCGGCGGGGCGGGAATACAAGCCGATCTCAAAACCTTCGCCGCCCACGGAGTTTACGGCACTTCGGCGATCACGGCGGTCACGGCGCAGAATACGGTCGGCGTATCCGCGATTTGCGCGTTGAGCCCCAAACTCATTGCGGCGCAAATCGACGCCGTCGTTTCAGACATCGGCGCCGACGCGGTGAAGACCGGCATGCTCGCCAACGCGGCGATCATTGAAACCGTGGCAAGAAAAATCCGCCAGCATCGATTGCAGAACGTCGTCGTCGATCCCGTGATGGTCGCCACTTCCGGCGATCTGTTGATTCAGAAGAGCGCGGTTGCGGCGCTGCGCGGCCGCCTGATTCCTATGGCGACGGTGGTAACTCCGAACCTGCCGGAGGCCGAGGAACTCACCGGCATGAAGCTTCGTTCCTCCGCAGAGATTGACGAAGCGGCGAGGCGAATCGTTAAGATGGGGGCGAAGAGCGTTGTCATCAAAGGCGGCCATCGTAGCGGCCCGGCGGTCGATTTGTTTTTCGACGGGAAAACATTCCACGCACTTTACGCGCCGCGCATTCAGACGAACAATACCCACGGCACCGGCTGCACTTTTTCCGCCGCGATTGCGGCGTATCTTGCCAAAGGTGAAAAGATCGAGGGCGCGGTGATATGCGCAAAAAGGTACATCACGCAGGCTATCAAGACCGGATTCGTTGTCGGCGCCGGTCACAGCCCGGTGCATCACTTCTATCGCTACTGGAAGGCTTGAAGATCGAAGATTGAGGATGGAAAATTGCGATCCTCGATTCTCCAACGCGCGCCGTTTATCGAAATTGAAATAGGGCGAAATTGACAACGCGGAGAATTACTTTCCCGCGAATTCCATTTCGGCGACAATGGCCCGCGTGGCTGAAACGGGATCTTTGGCTTCGAGGATCGGCCGGCCGACGACGATGTAATCGACGCCGGCGCGCACGGCATCGGCAGGGGTCATGACCCGCTGCTGATCGTTGCGGGCGGCCTCCGAAGGGCGGATGCCCGGCGTCACGATGACGAAGCGGCGCCCGCATGCCGCTCGGATGTCCGCCACTTCCTGCGGCGAGGCGACAACGCCGTCCATGCCCGCTTCTTTGGTCAAGAGCGCCAGCCGCACCACTTGGGCCGCCACCCGGCCGTCGACGCCGACCCGCTTTAAGTCATCCTGGTTCAAGCTGGTCAGCACCGTGACCGCCAGCATGATCGGTCTGCGCCGCTTCTCCACGCGGCAGACCCGGCTCACTTCCTTCACCGTCGCAACCATCATCTCCAGGCTTCCCGAAGCATGGACATTGAACATCTTGACGCCGAGGCGCGTCGCTTCGATGGCCGCCTTGGCGACGGTGTTGGGAATATCGTGAAATTTAAGATCTAAGAATACTTCTCCGCCGAGCTCGTGAACGAGCTTCACCGCCTGCGGTCCGGCGTGGGTGAAGAGCTGTTTGCCGATCTTGAACATGCCGACCTCATGGGCCAGCATCCTGACGACTTCTCTGACTTTGCCCAGATTATCGACATCGAGGGCGACGATGACCCGTTCGCGCATCGCGCGCGGCGGGCGCACCAGTTCGAGCCGCGAGGTCATTGACTAGGCCCCCGTCGCCTCGCGGACGAGGGTTGCCAAGGTGTCAGCCGCTTTATCAATGGGAACTTCTTCGCTCTTGCCGTCACGCCGCCAGCGCAGCTCGATGAATCCTTTTTCCAGGCCCTTGGCGCCGACGGTGACGCGCAGCGGAATGCCGACGAGATCGGCGTCCTTGAATTTAACCCCCGGGCGCTCGTCGCGATCGTCCAGGATAATTTCGACGCCGCGCTTTTGCAGCGCCTGGTAGAGCTCGTCGGAGACTTTCTGAATCGCTTTGTCCTTATAATTGATCGGCAAGAGCAACACTTGAAACGGCGCGATGGCGATCGGCCAGATGATGCCGTTGGCATCGTTGTTCTGCTCGATGGCCGCGGCGACGAGGCGGCTGATGCCGATGCCGTAACAACCCATCTCGATGGGCCGCTCGCGCCCCTCGGCGTCGAGATAGGTCGCCCCCAGGGCTTCGCTATATTTGGTTCCCAGATAGAAAATCTGACCGACCTCGATGCCGCGATAGGCTTCCAAAACGCCCGGTTCGCAGCGCGGGCAAGGATCCCCGGCGACCGCGAGTCTTAAATCAGCGAAGGCCGACGGCGTGAAGTCGTGCTCCTGATCGACTTGAATAAAGTGGGCGTTGGCTTCGTTGGCGCCCGTGACCGCGCCGCGCATCCCCTGGACAGAAAAATCGGCGACCATGCGGAGCTTTAGTCCAATGGGACCCAGATAGCCCGGCACCAGGCGAGTCGCTGTCGTCACCGCGGCTTCGTCCGCGAGAGCCACTTCACGGCAGCCGAGCGCGGTTTGCAGCTTGAGCTCGTTGATCTCGTGATCGCCCCGCACCAGCGCCGCCACCAGTTCGTCACCGTCGGTTTTGTAGACCAGGGTCTTTATAAACTTAGCCGCGGGAAGGCGGAGAAACTCTGCCACTTCCGCGACGCTCTTCTTTCCCGGCGTAGCGACTTTTTCCAGTTTCGGCGACGCCTCGGCGATATCCCGCGCCGGCGGCCGCGGCGCTTTGACTTCCGCCTTCTGCACGTTGGCCGCGTAGTTACACTTGTTGCAGCTCACGATGGCGTCTTCGCCGGACTCCGCGAGCACCTGGAACTCATGGGACAAGCTACCACCGATGGCGCCGGTGTCCGCTTCCACGGGGCGGAATTTCAGACCGAGACGGGAAAAGATCCGTTTGTAGGTCTGAAACATGTTCTCGTATTCGCGCCGGCAGTCGTCGAGGTCCGCGTGAAAGCTGTAGGCGTCCTTCATGATGAACTCGCGCCCGCGCATCAAACCGAATCGAGGACGCACCTCATCACGGAATTTGGTCTGGATCTGATAGAGATTGAACGGCAGCTCGCGGTAGGAGCGCACCACCCGGCGCACCAGATCGGTAATGATCTCCTCGTGGGTCGGCCCGAGGCAAAAATCCCGCTCGTGGCGGTCCTTGAATCTAACGAGTTCCTTGCCGTAGACCTCCCACCTCCCGCTTTCCTGCCATAGTTCGGCGGGCGAGGAGATCGGCATGAGCAGTTCCTGCGCCCCCGCCCGGTCCATCTCTTCGCGCACGATCGCTTCGATCTTGCGGATAACCTTCAGCGCCAGAGGAAAATAATCGTAGATGCCGCGGCTCACCTGGCGAATGAAGCCGGCCCGGACGAGCAGCTTGTGGCTGATGACCTCGGCGTCGGCTGGATCCTCTTTGAGCGTGGGTATGAGTGTTTTGCTCCAACGCATGGCTTTACGCGACTAAACTCCTAGCGGCACCGCAAAATTCCTGCCCGCGTTCGCTTATGGATACGCAGCAGAAAAATACTTACTCACCACGAAGATCACGAAGGACACGAAGGTTTCGGAAATTTTATTCTTAAACTTCGTGCTCTTCGCGTTCTTCGTGCTGAAGACTATCTTTGCTTTTTTGGTTGTGGCTTTGCCGCGCCGAGTCAATTGAGATTAATCGAATAGAAGAGGGAAACTTAGCCGTTTGCGGCCGCCGCGCATTCCGCGTCTTTCTCGGCCGCGAATTTTCTGACTTCTTCCATCAGGGCATCGACGATCTGCGCCTCCGGAACCTTGCGGATCACCTCGCCGCGTTTGAAGATCAGGCCGATGCCCTTGCCGCCGGCCACGCCGAGATCGGCGGCCCGCGCCTCGCCCGGGCCGTTGACTTCGCAGCCCATGACTGCAACGTGGATGTTGAGATTGCTGTAAGGCAGCATTCTGTCTTCAACGGCCTTAGCCAAGGCGACCAGATCGACGTCGGCCCGGCCGCAGGAGGGACAGGCGACGAAGGTCAGCCCCTCTTTCTTGAGACCGAGGGCTTTGAGGATCTCTCTGCCGACACGCACCTCCTCCACGGGATCGGCGGCAAGGGAAACCCGAATGGTGTCGCCGATGCCTTCGGCGAGCAGCGTACCGAGCCCGACGGCGGACTTGATCGTACCGACGGCCGGGGTGCCAGCCTCGGTGACGCCGAGGTGAAACGGATAACCGACCTTGTCGGCGAGCATGCGATAGGCCTCGATCATCATCAACGGGTCGGAAGCCTTGAGTGAAATCTTGATCTCCTGATAGCCAGTATCTTCGAGAATCCTGATATGGCGCAGCCCGCTTTCCACCATCCCTTCGGCAGTCGGTCCGTCGTATTTCTGCAACAGGTCTTTTTCCAGGGAACCGGCGTTGACGCCGATACGAATCGGAATCTTGCGCTCGGAAGCCGCCCTGACGATCTCTTCGACATACTTCCGCGCGCCGATGTTGCCGGGATTGAGGCGGAGGCCGTCGACGCCCTGCTCAAGGGCAATCAATGCGAGTTTGTAATTGAAGTGGATATCGGCGATGAGCGGAATGCGAATCTTGCTTTTGATCTCGCCCAATTGCTCCGCGGCCTCGCGCACCGGCACCGCCACCCGCACGATGTCGCAGCCCGCCGCTTCGAGATCCCAGATCTGCTGCACGGTGGCGCGCGCGTCGCGGGTATCGGTCTTGGTCATCGATTGCACGGTGATCGGGGCGTCACCGCCGACTTTGACCTTGCCGAGTTGAATTTGCCTGGTTTTACGCCGCTCAATCACGGTAACACTATAAAGGACCGCCGCCGGGTGGTCAATGAACGGTGAGGAGTTCTGAGTCCTGACTAACGAGTCCTGAGTTAGGAAGGGGAGGTGGGGACTCATCACTCAGGACTCATCACTCAGTACTTACCGCCTCACTCCTTACTCCTTACTTCCTTGGGTGGGGCTTTCTCCGGGGCAGCGGTCCCGGGCTCGTCTTTCCGCTTGCGGTCCCCTTCGGGAATGATGAGCAGGCGGCGATAGGAACCCTGGCCCAGGCTTCTGGTCGTCACCCACGGATCATCCTGAAGCGCGGCGTGAATGATCCGGCGGTCGGCGGCGCTCAGCGCATCCACCGTCACGGTCTTGCGCTGCCGTTTGGCCTTTTCCCCAAAGCGCAGCGCCATGTCTTCGAGGGACTTGCGGCGGCGTTCGCGGTAGTTCTCAACATCGATAACTAGATGGGGACCTTCGCTTCCCGGCCGCTCACCGGCGATGCGGGTCACGAGATATTGTATCGCTTCCAGAGTCTGGCCTTTGCGGCCGATCAAAAGCCCGCTATTGTCCGAGCGAATCTCGAGGATGGTTTCTTCGCTCTTCGCGTCGCTGAGGGTTTCCACCGCGGCCTTGATCCCCATCAAGTCCAGGATATCCACCAGGGTCGCTTTGGCCTTCTCAGCGATGGCCGATGCTTCGGCGTCGGTGACAGGGGTCTCGATCTCGCCGCTGATCGCTTGCGGTTCTTCCGAGTGGAGCCCCGCGGGCAAGCCCGTAGCACCTTCCAGTACGCCGATAGGACGCAATCCCGTGGGAGAGCTCCCGGCCAAGGCCGGGCCTCGAGTCGAACGGTCAACGCCGGACTTTGTCAAGGACGCCCGGATGCGCGCTTTCTGCGCGCCGAAGCCGAAGATTCCTTTCTTCCCCTCCGACAGAATATCGACGGTGATTTTCTCCCGCGCCACGCCGAGCGACTTGAGCGCATTTTCAATCGCCTGATCAATGGTCTCGCCTTCGGTTTCCACGAAATCCATATCGTAAACCTCTCTGCGCAACCGTGCTATCCGACGCTCCGGTTGATCCAGTACTGCTGGCCGATCGAAAGGATATTATTGATCAGCCAATAGACGGTGAGTCCGGCCGGGAACGACACGAACATAAAAGTGAAAATGATCGGCATCAGCATCATCATTCTTCTTTGATTCGGATCCCCGGCGCTCGGCGTCATCCATTGCTGAATGAACATGCTCGCGCCCATCAGCAGCGTAAGAATCGGAATCCCTAAATGCCAATCTCCCAAGGTAAAAGGCAGCGACTCCCAGTCCGGCCGCGACAGATCCTTGATCCACATGAACGGCGCGTGGCGCAATTCGATGGGCGTGCTCAAAGCGTTGTAGAGTCCGATGAAGACCGGAAACTGGAGAACCATCGGCAGACAACCGCCCAGGGGATTGACGCCGTTGCGGCGGTAGAGCTCCATGATTTCTTTATTGAGCTTCTCTTTGTCGTTGGCGAACTTTTCTTTGAGCCGCTCCATCTGGGGCTGGAGCTTCTGCATCTGTTTCATCGACACAAAGCTCTTGTGCGTCAGCGGCGCCATGAGAATCTTGATCAGCACCGTCAGCAGGATAATGTCGATACCATAGCTAGCGGTGAATTGATGCGAAAAATGAAGCACATAGAGCAACGGAATCGCGATGAAACCGAAATAACCGAAGTCGATGGAGCGCTCGAGTTGCTTGTCCAACGATTTGAGCGTATCGAGATCCTTGGGGCCGATAAAGAGCGAGTAACGGCTCACTGCTCCCGAGTTGCCCGCGGGACCACTGAGTGCGGCGGTCACCGAAGCGCCCGTATGATAGACGGCGATCTTGTGGTTCGCGCCGTTTTCCGGCAGCAGCGCGATGAAAAAATAGGTGTGACCGAAGCCGGCCCAGGAAATATCGCCGCTGAACTCATGTCCTTTGTTCGCTTCCGGAGGCGGTTCGCGTTTGATCTTGTTGTCGACCAGCGCGATGAGGCCCTCGAAGGGGGCAGCAGGGTTGGGCACGGTATGATCGCTCTTATCCGTCAACAGGACTTCCAGAGCCCGGCCGGAGTTATCCGCTGCCCTAAGCGAAATCTCCAGTTGAATCAGATAGGTCGAACCGGAGAAAACCAACGACTTGGTGATCACCGACCCGTCGGCTGTCTGCCCTTGAAATACCAAAGCGCCCTTGGCCTCTCCCGCGACCTTTAGATCTCCGCCTTGGACTCCGTATAGCACCGAGCTGTCATCCGCCGGCTCTGATCCCTGCCAGCGAACCCCCAGAGGCAACGGCACGTTGGGCGCCGAGGTCACGATGTCGAAGGGTGGACTCTGTTCATCCACCGAGCTGCGATAATGCTTTAGCTTGAAACTTTTTAGCCGCGCCCCAAGAGTCGTGAAAACGACGATGTAGTTGTCGGTCTCAACTCGAACGTCTTTCGCTGACTTGGCGACGGGTAGCTCAACGGGCATAGCTTGCTTCGCGGATGCCGGCGCAGTCGGCGGGATCGCGGCACGGTCGGCCGCCGTTGGTCTCTCCGCTTCCTTGGTGACCTCAGGGGGAGGTGAAGGCGGAGGTGCGTAATATCGCGTGACCCATTCCTGGTAGATCACCAGAATCAAGATGGAAAGAGCAATCGCTAGCAACGTGCGTTTATCCATAACCGTCTTCAGGCATCCGTGTGGGTAACCGGGCCAACGCTATTCCAGTTTGTGGTGAAGCAACACTCGGAGATTGCACCGCAGAGGCGCGGAGGGCGCGGAGCAAAGTGTTTTTGATTAAAAGATATCCGAACTCTGCGAACTCTGTGCCTCTGTGGTGAATATTCTTTCACAGTAAACCCCGAAGAACCATCCATAAAAACTTATTTAACCGGATCGTAACCGCCATCGCTCCAGGGATGGCAGCGGCCGAGCCGGCGCAAACCGAGCAGGGTTCCCTTGAAGACCCCGCGTCTCTGTATTGCCTGCGAAGCGTAGACCGAACAGCTAGGGTAAAAGCGGCAGGCGCGCGGCAAAGCGGGCGATAAGAATTTATGATAGCCCGCTAGAACGATGGCCATCGCTGCCCTTGGAATCCCGGTCATGACTTTTGGCCGCTCCTTTGACTCAAAAGGCTCCTGCCAAGTTCATTTGCGATGAGGTTCAGAGAAAGGCCCGGCGCACTTTTGCGAGCGATGACCAGGATATCGACTCCGGGAACCCATTCATGACGGCGACGGCGAAAGAATTCCCGCACCAGGCGTTTGATCCGATTGCGCACCACCGAGTTGCCTACCTTAGCGCTGACGGTAATACCCAGTCTCGCTTTGCCCTGGTCGTTGGCTTTGCTGATAATCAGAAAGTTTGCGGTGTGAATTTTCCTGCCGGTGCGTGAGACCCTCAAGAATTCGGGTCGTTTCCTCAGGCGGGCTGTTTTCGGAAAATCCTCGGCGCCTTTAACTAACATCCCTCACTCTTAGGTTCGCGCCCGCTTCGGCGGCACGCTGACCGTGAGTCTTTTCCGTCCCTTGGCCCGACGCCGCCTGAGCACGTTGCGGCCGCCGGGCGTCGCCATGCGGGTGAGAAATCCATGGGTCCTTTTCCGTCGAATGTTGCTCGGTTGATAGGTTCGTTTCATCTGAGTTCCGCTCCCTTTATCGGATGACTCTGCCGAATGGTCATATCAATCATAGAGCACCGGCGAAGTCAATTTAGCCTGGATTCCGCAGTTGCACATGAGCGAGGGGTGAACCTGGAGCGGCGAAGACACCCAGGTGTGCTGTTTCAGAGTCTTTTTTGCCCCCTTGGCACAATGCCTTATGGGTCTGCCATGATTCGCGCAGCGGCAAGATCTGCCCTGAGCTCAGAGGTAGAAAAGCATTGTCTTCGCCGCGGAAGGTTTGCCCCTCGCTCAAAGTGTCACTTGCCCACTGCGGAATCCGGGTTTAACGAACTTCCGCCTTGAGCGAGCGCTGCATCAAGTCGCGCACCGCTTCGGCGGGTTTTTTCCCTTGGTAAAGCACCTGATCCATCTGTTCCACAATCGGCATCTCCACGCCCAACCGCAGCGCCAGCGCATGCACCGAGCGGGCGTTGCGAACCCCTTCGGCCACCATCCGTGTACCGGAAGTAATCTCCCTAAGGCTTTTCCCCTGAGCGATCTGCAACCCGACCCTTCGATTGCGGCTCAGATCCCCGGCGCAAGTCAGAATCAGATCGCCCAAACCAGGGAGACCGGCGAGCGTTATCGAGTCGGCACCCATGCACACCGCCAGTCGGGTCATTTCAGCCAGCCCCCGGGTGATCAACGCCGCCCGAGCGTTCTGCCCCAGTCCCAGCCCATCGCTGATCCCGGCGGCGATGGCGATGACGTTCTTCACCACCCCGCCGAGCTGCACGCCGATCACATCCTTCGACGTATATACTCTGAAGTTTTGGGTGCTTAGTCTTTGTTGCACGGCCACCGCGACCTCCTCGGCGTGAGCCGCAACGGTTACCGCGGTTGGCAGCCCGCGCGCGACCTCGGCGGCGAAGCTCGGGCCCGACAAGAAAGCGTGGCATCCCGCGCGCTCGGCGCCGAAGATATCAGCCAGCACCTCGCCGGCGGTCTTGAGACTCTCTTCTTCCAATCCTTTGGTGCCGCAAACTATCGTTGTCTCAGGCGCGACCCGCGAAACGGTCCGCGCCATCACCTCGCGCAGCGCATGCGACGGCACCACGCAAAGCAATAAAGACTTGCCGGCAACCGCTTCTTCCAACGCGCGGGTTACGCGGACTCTAGCGGGTAAAATAATGCCCGGCAGGTAGGTCGAACTTTCCCGCTTCTCGTTGAGTTCCCGGCAGGTATCGGCGCCATGACACCATAGCGTAATCTGTTCCCCTTTGTCGGCCAGTAGCTTGGCCAGGGCGATGCCCCAACCGCCAGCCCCGATAACCCCAATGTCCATACCCACGACCGTTTACTTATGAACGTGTTGCGCGGCGAGCGCGAATCTAATGACGGTTATGAATTAGTTTACATACCCCTCACCCTAGCCCTCTCCCGCAAGGGGAGCGGGAACCTAAGAAGTCTCCCCTCCCTTGACAGGAGGGGATTAAGGGGAGGGTGATTGATGTCAACACATTTATTGCTTTCACTATAGCATACCGCCATTGCGTTTATTCTTGCGGGCTGGGACCATTTTCTCCCTGGTCCTCTTCCTCTTCCTCTTTTTCGGCGAGCCGCGCCAGCGAGACCACCCGCTCCCCTTCTTCGAGTTCGATGAGGCGCACGCCCTGGGTATTGCGGCCGATGACGCGAATGTCTTTGATGCGCAGACGAATGATCTTCCCCGCGTTGGTCACAAGCATCAGTTGGTCGTCCTGAGTCACCTGTTGGACGCCCACTACGCGGCCGGTCTTGTCGGTGGTCTTCATGGTGATGATACCCTTGCCGCCGCGCGAGGTGATGCGGTATTCGCCCACTTCCGTGCGCTTGCCGAGCCCGTTTTCGGCCACCGTGAGGATGTCGGCGCCCAGGCTCAAAATTTCCATGCTCACCACCACGTCGCCTTCGTCGAGGCGCATGCCGACGACGCCGTAGGTGCCGCGTCCCGTCGGCCGGACCTGCTCCTCTTTGAAACGGATCGATTGCCCGCCGGCGGTCGATAGAATGATCTCCTGCTGCCCGTCGGTGAGGCGCACGCCGATCACTTCGTCTTTATCTTCCAGGGCGATGGCGCGGATACCGTTGGAGCGCGGGTTGGAATAGGACATCAGCTCGGTCTTTTTGATCAGCCCCTTTTTGGTCGCGAAAACCACGTAACGGCCTTCTTGAAATTCCCGGACCGGCAGAAAAGCGGAAACTTTTTCTCCCGGCTCGAGACTGAGCAGGTTGACGATCGGTTTGCCCCTGGCCGCCCGGCTCGCCTGTGGCAATTCATGGACCTTGATCCAGTAGACCTTGCCAATGGTGGTGAAGAAGAGAATGTAGGCATGCATCGAGGCGATGAAGAGCGTTTCGACAAAGTCCTCTTCCTTGGTCGTCGCGCCGATCTTGCCTTTGCCGCCGCGCCGCTGCGCCCGGTAAAGGGTTACCGCGTTGCGCTTGATGTAGCCGTCATGGGAGATCGTCACCGCCATGTCTTCGTCGACGATCATGTCTTCGATGGAAATCTCGTCGGAATGCTCGACGATCTTGGTGCGCCGCTCGTCGCCGTACTTGTCCTTAATTTCCTTGAGCTCACCGACGATGATTCTGAAAATTTCCCGCTCGTCGGCGAGAATCGCCTTGAGCTTGGCGATCAGCTCAACCGTCTCGCGGTGCTCTTCCATGATCTTATCGCGCTCCAAACCGGTCAAACGCTGCAAACGCAAATCCAAGATCGCCTGGGCTTGAATCTCGCTCAGAGCGAAGTTGGTCATCAAACCTTCCCTGGCGACGCGCGGGTCCGGCGAATTGCGGATCAACGAGATCACCGCGTCGAGATTGTCCAGCGCGATGCGGTAGCCTTCTAAAATATGCAACCGCTCTTCCGCCTTGCGCAGATCGTAGGCGGTGCGCCGGGTCACCACTTCCCTACGGTGGTCGAGGAAACACTTGAGCGCTTCCTTGAGGTTTAAAAGTTTTGGCTTGCCATCGACGATGGCGAGCATATTGATGCCGAAAGACTCTTGCAACGCGGTATGCTTGTAGAGCTGGTTGATAATAATCTCCGCCACCGCGTCGCGCTTGAGTTCGACGACGATGCGCATCCCCTCGCGGTCCGACTCGTCGCGCAGATCACCGACCCCTTCGAGCTTCTTTTCCAGAACCAAGTCGCGAATCTGTTCGATCAACCGGACCTTGTTCACCTGATAAGGGATTTCACTGATGATGATCTGTTCCTTGCCCGTGCGCTTGACGGTTTCGGTGAAGGTTTTGCCGCGCATCTGGATGATGCCTTTGCCTTCGTTGTAGGCCTGGATGATCGGCTCGCGGCCGTGAATGAAACCGGCGGTGGGAAAGTCCGGGCCGGGGATGTGGCGCATCAGTTGCTTGATCGTCAGCTCCGGATTGTCGATCAGGGCAACCAAGGCGTCGATCACTTCGCCGAGATTATGCGGTGGAATGTTGGTCGCCATGCCCACCGCGATCCCGGCCGAACCGTTAATCAGTAAGTTGGGAATGCGCGACGGCATAACCGACGGCTCTTTGAGCGTGTCATCGTAGTTGGCGGTGAAGTCAACGGTCTCTTTCTCAATGTCGGCGAGCATCTCCTCCGCCAGCGGCGTCATGCGGATCTCCGTATAACGCATGGCCGCGGGATTATCGCCGTCGATGGAGCCGAAATTTCCCTGGCCGTCGACCAGCGGGTAACGCAGATTGAAATCCTGCGCCATGCGCACGATCGTGTCATAGATCGCCGTGTCGCCGTGGGGATGATACTTACCCATGATATCGCCGACTAGACGGGCGGATTTCTTGTAAGGCCGGTCGGAGCTATTGCCAGCGTCGTACATGGCGTAGAGCACGCGCCGATGCACGGGCTTGAGGCCGTCGCGCACGTCGGGCAGCGCGCGGCTGATGATGACGCTCATGGCGTAGTCCATGAAGGACTGACGCATCTCGTCTTCGATATAGACGGGGATTTTCTGCTGCTTTAACGTCGCTTCCATAATTTCAGTGCTGAGTTATGAGTGCTGAGTACTGAGTCAGCGGACGGGGTCAGGAGCCTTTCGGGAAGGGCTCCTGACCCCTTATCTCGGCACTCAGTACTCACGACTGGTCAGATGTCCAGGTTTTTAACCGTCAGCGCATGCTCTTCGATAAACTTGCGCCGCGGCTCGACTTCATCGCCCATCAGCGTCGAGAAGATATCGTCGGCTTCCACCGCGTCTTCGACGCGCACCTGGAGCAGCACGCGGGTCTCGGGGTTCATGGTCGTCTCCCAAAGCTGGTCCGGGTTCATCTCACCGAGCCCTTTGTAGCGCTGAATGTATTGGCCCTTCTTGCCGCCTTCGAGTATGTAGCTCGCCAGTGTGCTGAAAGAGCGCAGGTTTTCTTTGTGTTCGCCGTTCTCAACCGCGTAGGGCGGAGCCCCCGGGCTCATGAGTTCGCCGAACAGACGCTTGAGCTCTTTGAATTCGACGCTGGTTAAAAATTCCTGATCGATGACGGTATGAAGCCCAGTGCCGTTGGAGCGCGTCGAGCAAACCAGCTTGAAGCAGCCATGTTCGGGATCCTCCTGGCGCTCACAGTTCAGCGGGGCCTCTTCCGGCGCCACCAGGTTGACGTAAGAAATCAAGCGGGCTTGAAATTGTTCGAGCGCGTTTTTGTCCTTCAGCGTGTCGTCGCTGAAATCCTGCTCGAGCAACAGCGCTTCCAGGATCGTGCGGCTGCGTCTTTTTCTCACCGAGAGGGTCATCAACTTTTCCCAGCGCAGCACCTTTTTTATGAAGGCCTGAAGTGGCTGCCCCACCAGGCCGTTACCGTTGGTCGATGTCCGCACCCGGATATCCTCCGTGCCGATCTCGATGAGGTAATCCTCCAAGCCGGTTTCATCCTTGATGTAGCGCTCTTGCTTGCCGCGCTTGACTTTATAGAGAGGCGGCTGCGCGATGAACAGATGGCCCTTTTCCACTAGATCGGGCATCTGGCGGTAAAAAAACGTCAGCAGCAACGTGCGAATATGGGAGCCGTCGACGTCCGCGTCGGTCATGATGACGATGGAATGATAACGCAGCTTCTCCGCGTCATAGTCTTCTTTTACCCCGGTGCCTAAAGCGGTAATCATCAGGCGAATCTCTTGGGACGAAAGCATCTTGTCGAAGCGCGCCTTCTCGACGTTGAGGATCTTTCCTTTGAGCGGCAGGATCGCTTGGTTGCGCCGGTCGCGTCCTTGCTTGGCGGAGCCGCCCGCGGAATCCCCCTCGACCAGGTAGAGCTCGCTCAGGGCCGGATCTCTTTCCTGGCAATCGGCCAATTTGCCGGGCAGGGAGCCGGAGTCCAATGCACCCTTGCGCCGCGCGAGCTCCTTGGCCTTGCGCGTCGCCTCGCGCACCCGGGACGCCTCGATGCCTTTCATCATGATCTTCTTGGCTTCGGTGGGATGCTCGTTCAGATAGCTGCCGAACTTCTCGTTGACCAAGGCTTCGACGATGCCCTTGATCTCGCTGTTACCCAGCTTGGTTTTGGTCTGCCCCTCGAACTGCGGTTCAGGCACCTTCACGCTGATCACCGCCGTCAGTCCCTCGCGCACGTCCTCGCCTTGGAGATTCTCCTCGTCTTTTTTGAGTTGCCCGCTGTTGACGGCGTAGCTGTTGATGGTGCGGGTCAGCGCGGAGCGAAAGCCGATCAGATGCGTGCCGCCCTCGATGGTGTTGATGTTGTTGGCGAAAGCGAAGACGTTCTCCGTGTAGCCATCGTTCCATTGCATCGCGATCTCTACCCCAACGCCATCTTTTTCCCCATTGAAGTAGACGACTTTCGGATGAACCGCGGCTTTGGCGCGGTTTAAATGCTCGACGAAAGATACCAGACCACCCTTGTAAAAAAACTCATGTTTTTTCTGGTTGCGCTCGTCTTCGATGGTGATTTTGACGCCGCGATTCAAGAAGGCGAGTTCCCGCAGTCTTTGAGAAAGGATGTCGAAGCTGAATTCGCTGGTCTCGAAAATTTTGCTGTCGGGTTTAAAAGTCACCCGCGTGCCGCGCTCCTTCGATACTCCGACTTCTTTCAACTCCGCCTGCGGGTCGCCCCGCTGGTAGGACTGTTGATACACTTTGCCGTCGCGCTTGATCTCGACTTCCAAGCTTTCGGACAACGCGTTGACCACCGAGACGCCGACGCCGTGAAGCCCGCCGGAGACTTTGTAAGAATTCTTGTCGAACTTGCCGCCCGCGTGAAGTTTCGTCAGCACGACTTCGGCCGCGGAGACTTTCTCGGTGGGGTGAATGTCGACGGGAATGCCCCGGCCGTTGTCCACGACCGTGACGCTGTTGTCGATGTGGATGGTAATATCGATCTTATCACAGTGACCCGCCAAGGCTTCGTCGATGGAGTTGTCGACAACCTCGAACACCAGGTGATGGAGGCCCCGCTCAGCGGTGTCGCCGATGTACATCCCTGGCCGTTTTCTGACCGCTTCAAGACCTTCTAAAACTTTGATGTTGTCGGCTCTATATTCGGCTTGGTACGAGGTGTTTGATTCAGCCATATTTGACCACTCGGGAGTTGGGAATTTTCCCTGTAAATTTAGAGAGTTAGATTGTTTTGCGAACTTCCTAAATAGTACCGGAAAACGTTTCAAAAGTAAAGCGATAAAATCGCCCTGATCGGGGCTCTTTCCGGCTGAATAAAACATGCCTCGATGCCAGTTAGCGGCGCAGCACGGGTCACAGATTTATGTGCCGGCGTTATTGACAGACGCTTTGCGCTGGGCGAAAACCAAAGCGATGAATAGCGTGTTGGCCGCATTTAGGTTTCTCGCTGTTGGCGGGCGTTTCGATGAAGCTGAGAGTAGGTATGAAGCATCGGCCTTGGCAGCGCTGTTCTTTCCGCTGGTGGGTCTGGTTATCGGTCTCGGCCTGGCTATCGTAAACCGAGCCTTCGAGCCTCACCTCGAATCCGAGCTGCTCGCGGTCGTGCTGACCGCAACGATGCTCTTCACCACGCGAGCGGTCCACCTGGACGGAACGATGAAAACTTTCGCGCGTCTGGCTAACGGAACGGCCTCCGCCGAATCAGGTAAACCCACCGATATTCATGGTTTGCTCGTAGTACTGTTGGTCGTAATCCTCAAGATCCGGGCCATCGAGGTCATCGGTGATACGCGGACCTTGAGTCTACTGCTCACTCCGGTCCTCGCGCGCTGGCTGCTCGTGATTTTTCTCTACGGCGCCGCGCCGGACGCCGAAGACTCCGTCGCGGCGGTGGCGCGAAACGTCAGGGGATGGCATCTGCTGGTGACGACGACGGCGACGCTGGTGTTTGCCGTTTACCTGGTGGGACGTATGGGACTTTGGATCGGCTTCTGGCTTTCACTGTTTTCACTCCTGAGCCGCAGTTACCTCCGCCGCTACCACGGCGCCTACAGCTACGATAACCTCGGAGCGCTCATAGAACTGAGCGAAACGTTGAGCCTTGTCCTTTTCGCTTCCCTGTAGCCCGGATTGTTCATGCGCCCGGGAAAAAATATTAAACACTGTTCCCGTGGTGCTTTGGCTGATCCTCTAGTCGCTATTTGAAAAATTTCAAAAAAGGTCCTTGACAGATTTTCTTTCACGTTGTAGTTTCTGTCGCGATCCGTTCGCGGCTCCAGGTGACAGGGAACTCCGGTGTAATCCCGGGGCGGTCCCGCCACTGTGATGGCTACGAAAGCCGTAATCGAGCCACTGTCGAACCCCCTCTTTCATCTCCCCCTAAAAGGGGGAGAAAGAGAGGGGGTGAATCCGATGGGAAGGCGCGGCGAGTAGAATAAAGCCTAAGCCAGGAAACCTGCCTGGAGCCCCTTTAACCGGCCTCTCCGGAAGAGAGAGAAAGGTGCTCCTGTCTTTCTTGCCACTTCCTTCGAGGCCACGGATTGGAACCCATGAAGCTGGCCTCATTCATCGTCCTATCCGCTGCGTTGCACTGCGTCGTTCTTTTGCAACCGTTATTATTTTCCGGATTGGCACGCGAGCAACTTCTGCCGGCGACGATCATCAGTCTTGAAGACGAAGGCGGCGCCGCCGGCAAGCGACCGACGCTCGGCAACAAGGCCCGCTCCGCTCCATCGCGAGCCAAAGCATCCGAAATTTCTTCCGAACGGCAAGTCAGCCCGCCTCTCAGTAACGTCGTAGACAAGATCGCGGTGCCGGACAATTCCGTGACCGTCAGCGAGGGATTGAGCCGCGCGTTATCAACCGAATCCATGTCTTACGGAGTCGACATTTTTGGCGTGGGCGACGGGGGTGGTTTCGGACGCGTAAGCACCGGGACGGGTAATTCCGAAGCGGGCTCCGGCACTGGAACCGGACGAGGTATAAGAAATGGCGACGACCAGTACCGGCAGGCACACACCAGCGATGCCCCAAAGCCAAGATATCCGGAAAGCGCCCGCCGTGACGGCAAGGAGGGGCGCGTTCTTCTGCGCGTCCTGGTGAATGAGGAAGGACGCTCCGCTTCCGTCGAAGTGAATCGCAGCTCAGGGATTGAAGCCCTGGATCAGGCGGCCGTGGAAGCGATCAAACGCTGGCGTTTTTCTCCCGCCCGCCTCGGCGACAGGCCGGTGGAGAGCTGGGTGCGCATCCCCATCGATTTTCGGCTGACCGACGCAAGGGATTAATTTTAGGCTGATGGAGGTACAGCGAGCATAATTATCGGCTGCAGACGGATGTAAGGGAAAGGGGTGACTCCCTCTCCTCTTTGTTACCCTCTCCCTCGGGGAGAGGGTAGGGTGAGGGCTGAGAAGTCCCCTGCTGCCCCGCAACTGTAAGGGCCACGAAAGCCGCAGTAGAGCCACTGTTGGTACCCCCTCTTTCATCTCCCCCTTGAAGGGGGAGAAAGAGAGGGGGTGAATCCGATGGGAAGGCGCGGCGAGTAGGTTAAAGCCCAAGCCAGGAGACCTATCCGATCTGCCTCAACATTCCCCCTTCGCGGGAAAAGGAGGGTCTATGCATTTTTTCTTTCTCATCGTTCTTGTTTTCCTTCCGGTTTTTTCTCAGGCAGCGGAGCCTACGCCGGACGCGGTGCTTCCGCCGGTTTTTGTGACAGCCACGCGCACGGAAACTCCCGGCCACCGACGAGATTCAGAAACTCGGCGCCACGACCGTTCAAGAAGTGTTGCAATACCAAACCGGAATCGTTCTCTACGACGGCGTTGGTAACGAGTTTCAGCAGACCGTCGACATGCGAGGGTTCAACGCCCAACCGGTTACGGCAACCAGCGTCTTCGTCGACGGCGTCCGAGTCAATGAGCCCGATTTCAATACGATCAATTTTGATCTAATACCGATCGAAGACATCGAACGAATCGAGATTCTGCCTGGAACCGCAACCGTATTCGGCCGCAACGCCCTCGCCGGTGTAATCAATATCACGACCAAGCGTGGGCGCAGGGACCGGCCGCACTTTGGCTTTAACATCGGCGGCGGCAGCTACGGACGCCAAAGATATTCGTTCAACACGGATGGGCCGCTGCCGATCTCGAACTTTGATTACTATTTCGGCGTCACCCGAGAGTTGACCAATGGCTATCGAGAGGAATTTGGCTCGCGGCACGCCGGCGCAACAATCACGCGTCTGCTCGCAAAACTCGGTTATCGGCTCGGCGACAACACCGACGCCAGCGTCGCCTATACTCGCGTCCTGGATAATATCAGTCAGGCGGGGTCGTTGCCGGCTAGTCGCTTACGGGTAGATAGGAATGATAATTTGACTCCGGGCGATCAGTCGAAAGACAACCTCCACCAAGTCGCACTCAATCTAAAACAAAAACTTCCGGCGGGTTTCTCGGTTGCGCTGAACGGATTCTTCCGGCGCAACGATATCGAGCTCTTCAATCGCGGGTTGAGCAGTGAATCAAAGCTGAACACGGAGACGAGGTCCGGCGGCACGACGATACAGGCGAGCCACGAAGGAGCCATCCTGACGATGAAGAATCTCTTGACGCTCGGTTTCGAGTATGCTCGCAACAATTTTGACTCGGCCAACTCTGGGATCTTTCTACCCTCTTTCACGTTCCGCAATATGCGCTCCACCAAAGAGGATATCGCAGGTATCTTTCTTACCGACAGTTTCCATCTCTTCGATTCGTTGGCCATCCACGGCGGTCTGCGTTACGACTGGGATCGTCTTGACTTCACAGACGAGATCGATCCAACACTGAGCGGAATCAAGACCTACCATCGCGTCAGTCCAAAGGCCGGATTGGTTTACACCCCAATCAAAAATCTTAGCGTTTCGTTTAGTTACTCTGAGGGGGTGCGAATTCCAACGGTCGACGAATTATTCGCGCAAGGACCGTTCGGTTCCAACCCGGATTTGAAAGCCATGACGAGCCGTAATTTCGAGCTTGGCGCCAAAGCTCAACTGCAAGATTGGCTCGACGCGTCGCTGGCGCTCTTTTACACGCCGGTGCGTGATGAGATTCTCTTCATCGTCACCGATCCGATTTTGTTCTTCGGACGCAATGAGAACATATCCCGCACCTTGCGCCGCGGTATCGAGCTCTCTCTCAAAGCCCGCTACCAAAAGTGGCTCGACGTCTTCCTCAATTACACCGCCATGAAAGCCACGTTTGAAACCGATGTCTTGCTCTTTTCCGGCCAGGTGAGAAAAGGTGACGAGCTGCCACTCGTGCCGCGCCATCGTGTTGGCGTAGGCGTCAACACCTACCCGATCAAAGGCCTAATCGTTTCGCTGTTCGGTAATTATGTTGGCTCGCAATTTATGCAGAGCGACGAGCCCAATCAAGCTAAGAAAGTCGCTGACTATTTCGTACTCAACAGCCGTATCGCTTATCAGTGGAAACAGTGGACGGGATATGTCAAATTCAACAACCTGACCAACCGACGGTATTCGACTTCCGGTATATTGGTAAACGAACCGTTCCGTGTTCCCGCGCCGGGATTTAACGTGTTCGCGGGGTTATCGTTTCGCTACTAGGAGGACTCGCGTGGTCAAAGCAATAATGGTCATGGGCACGGCGTCTGACGTCGGCAAGAGCGTCGTCGTGGCGGGCCTCTGCCGCATCTTTCACCGCGCCGGCATCGACGTTGCACCGTTCAAGGCGCAGAACATGTCGCTCAACTCGTTCGTGACCATTGACGGCGGAGAAATGGGGCGGGCCCAAGTGCTGCAGGCGGAAGCCTGCGGCCTCCCGCCCCATGTGGATATGAATCCTATCCTGCTCAAGCCGGAGGCCGACAACTGCTCGCAGGTCATCGTTCACGGCAAGGTCTGGGGCAAGTTCGACGCGCAGAGCTACTTCGCTCGGCATCACGATTTATTCCGGTTCGTGTGCGAGAGTTACGAGCGCTTGGCGCGCGCCCACGATGTGATTGTCATCGAAGGCGCCGGCAGCGCCGCCGAAGTCAATCTACGCGACAAGGATATCGTCAATTGGCCCGTAGCCAATATGGCCGACGCGCGGGTATTGCTGGTCGCGGACATCGAGCGCGGCGGCGTTTTTGCCCAGGTGCTCGGTACGGTGGATCTGCTTTCTTGGGGTGAACGCCGGCGCGTAATCGGTATCGTGGTGAACAAGTTTCGCGGTGATTTGGAACTCTTCGCCGACGGCGTCCGTTTCATAGAAAGCCGCGCCCGGTTGCCCGTACTCGGCGTGGTTCCTTTTCTTCGCGACCTTGATTTGGATCAGGAGGACAGCGTTGCAATCGAACGTTATCGATCAAACCACTTCGCTCCCGAAAAAGTAAACGTGGCCGTGGTTCTGCTGCCGCACATGAGCAATTTCACCGACTTCAACTCACTGGTCGCGGAATCTGACGTAGCGCTGCGTTACGCGCGAGCGCCGGCGGAGCTAACCGGCGCGGATGTCGTGATCATTCCAGGCACCAAGAGTACGATCGCCGATTTCGACTACCTAGAGCAGAATGATTTTCGCCCGGCGCTGCAGGCCTATGTCAGCGCTGGCAGCGAACTCGTCGGCATCTGCGGCGGGTATCAAATGCTCGGGCGGGAGATCTCCGATCCATTTGGAGTCGAGAGCGGCGGGATGAGGTTGGGCTTTGGATTTCTCAATGTCACCACAGAGCTGATGGCATCGAAAACCACAACTCGGATCGAGGCCCAACCGATAGAGCGCGAAGCTGATAAGACCGCAATCGTGCGCGGGTATGAAATCCACATGGGCCGCACCGACGGCGCACAGCTAGCTCCCCGATTTCGCATTCTACGCCGCCTCGGAGATGAAACGGCTGAGTCGCATAACGATTCAAATGGAGACGCGGACGGCGCAATGACCGATGACGGACGCATTTGGGGCACCTACATCCACGGCGTCTTCGACCAGCCGGGTTTTCGCCGCCATTGGCTGAATCAACTGCGCGAGCGGAAGGGCTTGGAACCCTTTCCGCTGGCCGTTTCGGAAAACACCAACCAGAAGTTGGCCGCCGCTATGGACCGATGGGCCGATCATCTGGAGCGGCATCTAGAGCTAGCGCCGATCTTCGGGGCCGTAAATTTCCCTTACAGTCAACGGAGAACGGGCAATCAAGTTGTAACCAAATCGCAAAGCTGATAATAACTTTCTCGTTATGGAGGTAAAAATGAAACCACGCGCAATGCTGTTAATAGGCATGATTGCAGCAGCGGCTGCTCTAAGGCTACTACCCCACCCGTCTAATTTCACTCCCATAGGCGCCCTGGCGCTTTTCGCCGGCGCTCATTTCGACGACAAACGCTGGGCTTTCATCGTGCCATTGGCCGCGATGTTCTTAAGTGACATCTTGATCGGCTTTCACGGCCAGATGCCGGTGGTCTATGCGGCCTTCGCGGTGATCGTCTGCATGGGATTCGCCCTCAAGGAGAAAAAGACGGCGCTACGCGTCACCGGAGCGTCGCTGGCGGCGGCAACGTTTTTCTTTATCGTATCGAACTTCGCGGTCTGGGCTTTCGATGGACTCTATCCGATGACGTTTCAGGGGTTGGTAACCTGTTATGTCGCGGCCATTCCTTTTTTCCAGAATTGGCTGCTTGGCACGCTCTTCTATGCGGCGGTGCTGTTCGGCGGTTTCGCTTTTCTTGAAAGTAAGCTCGCGGTTCTCGCTCCGGCCCGCGGCTAAGCGGATCTCTTTAATCACAACCAATCGACGTTCAACTGTGCGGTGGCCCTAAAACGGCCGCCGCGAACGTCCTTTTTCTTTACTTACTGTGGACCCTTCGCTTCATCCGGCAAAGCCTCTTGGACTATCTCTCTGAGTGCTTTCAAATCTTCGTCCTGCGGCGCGCCAAAGTATTCACGGAGCATTCCCATCAAGACTCCCAGAGCCTCTCCCGATAGAGCTATGTTCTCTGGCTCCCAGCCTGGGTGGTGAGGAATGACGGGCTGGATTCGATCTAAGCGGACTACAGATTCATAAACGGGTGTTTTGTACGGACAGTAAAAGAATTGCCGGTACATAAGGGCTTTGATTCGCGCCACCACTACAGAAGGGAATCCGCCCTCGTGCCCCGGCGATTCGATGCCATACAGCGGCAACACAAGGATGTTCTCCTCTTGTAAGTGTTCCCGTCCTCCGACGGCTTCCTTAATGTCATCAAAGATCGTGTTTTCAGCGGCCACAACGATAGCTAGCCGCCTCTTAGCTCTTTGAACTATCAACTCTTCGGTTTCACGCAGGGTCAGCCACCAGTTCGGCAATTTTTGCTTCTTTTTGAAATCTTGATCAGTCATGGTTCTGATCTTGAACTTAGTGGCATAATGTTCCGTGGGACTTTCTCGCTCCACCTCCAAGACCCGCGGAACCTTTTCAATATGAGGAGCTGCGATCCAGCAGAATTGGCCGACTACAGGTCGGTTCTTAAGCGCTTTTAAATCAAGAGATTAATAGAAAGGATCAATGAGCTGCGTAATTCCCATGGCGGAGGGATCACGGCTTCCGGCCCGAATCCGAACCTCCCAAATCTGCGGTGCCTTCTAGTCCCGTCTCCAGGTCGTCCTCATCGAGTTTGGTGACGAACTCCTGAAAAACGGTGTCGGCCGGACCTAGGGAAGGCCTGGTGCTAATGCCGTTCTTGTATTTCTCCCTGAGTCGAGCAAGGGCCTTTTTCGCTTCTTCCATTTTGGCCTTGGGAATTCTTTTCGTTTCTATTTTTTTGGGCACTTCAGGCATCTGGGAATGGCTAAAGTCCAATAGTGTCCCCGGTTTTGCTTCGATCATAGGCTCCGTCTCGAAGTAGACGTAGTCGAGAAGGCCATGCCAATCATCCGCCCACTTTTGAATCGCCCATTGAAGCCGACTCCAGACGTATGTGGGAAGGGCATCAATTAATTTGGGTTCTTCCTCTGTGTCCTCAATCCAGTACAAGCGATAATCCTTTTCATCGTCGTGTTTGCTCGGATACTCCTGGGCAAAGATCAGCCCGTTCTTAATCGTCGTCTCAATGGCCTCATTAACTTCCTTGCACCAAGGACCGAAATATACGAAGGCCCAAGGCCAGCCCGTTAACGTCTTTCCGTGAGTAACTCGGCTGTTGTAGAGGTCAGCGAGATATAAGAATTTTACCAGCCGCAGGGTTGTCAGCTTTTCTCCACGCCTACTCGCGTACCAGACAATGGCATGGATCAAATCTTCATAGCGGTCTTTCATAATTCTTCTGTATTCTCTCAATTCGCTCCGAGGACAGCAACCTCTCCCAGTGATTCGGGCTGCAACTTTTCGAACTCTTTCTGTGGGACCTTTAGATATCTCTACGGCTTTCCGGTCAATACGCTCGCGTTTTCGCGCCAGAGAGTTGCGGCTCGGTCTTTATGCTTTACGTCCTCGGTTTCCTGGCCTTTAGTTTCGAGGAGCCAGCGCACGTTTTCCTGGTCGATTGCCACGAAGTCGGAATCCGTAACCGGCAGACGTGGTTATTCGACAGCTAGTCTTGTTTCTCGCAAAACCTCCTTCAAATCCTCGATGCATGAAAGGGCCAGCTCCGGCTGAACAGATCGACCCACCTTTACGGCCCTATCTATATGTGTCCTAGCATGCAGTAATCGAATCTTCTGCGCTGAATGGTAAGCCAAATCAGAAAACCAGTCCAACTCATCCTTAGCCTGTAATCTGAGGTCGCGGATGATCGTCAGATGCTCATTGAGATCCTTGCCTGACACTTGGCCATTCCTGGAGAGCCAAATCCCAAGCGCTTTCTCAACAATAGACCGAGCGTGCGTAATAATTGCTCGATAGCTATGCAAGGCAATAGCTGTCCGTAGTTCTGTGTAATGGCCTTCGAGTTCAGCTCGAACCAGAGCGTCTGAAATATTGGCAAATTGTAGATTGGGTAAACCCGAGAGGAATCTCACGGGACTCAGTACAAAAATTATGGAATCGAAAGCGTCTATGTCCATCCGAGCTACTTTCCACAAGTTTGTACTTCCTGAGTGGCCTGTTAGGAAGTAGCCGGACTTGCCTTGCTGCCAATCCGAGACCCAAACATGGCCCGAACCCTGCTGCGGCGACACGTATTTCGTGATCGGCTGGTTACTGAGGCTGCCCGAGAGACTAACCTTCTGTTCTTTATCAAAAACGAAAATACGGGCGACGGCCTCATGGACTTGCTCATACGGCGGTAGCATAGCGAGCAACGGCTCTTTCGCGTTATTAAGCCGGTCCCGGGCTCGTTGAATCGCTGATTCAAGGTCGTCATCGGGAGTTATGTAGACGCTACGCAGGAGCATAGGCTGGGGCTGTACAAGAAGCGGATAGCCAGAGGGGCTCTCGGTGAGAACAGCCTGATGGCTGGGAGACGCGTCGATCAGGATTGACCTGACAGTTTCTATCGAAGTGCTTACATGCTCAGCGCCCATTGCCTACCGGTTCGCCTTTCGATACCCCAGCGCGTCCTGGGCGATGATCATCTTTTGCACGTCGGTCGAGCCTTCAACGATCTGGTAGGACTTGGCGTCGCGAAAACTGAATGCGTCCTTACGTGGCCGCCATTTTTCCATGTATTCGTGTCACGGTCGGCTGCACGCTCGTTAAGCTGACCTGCTCGGGAGGCGGAGAGTTGCCAGGGCTGCAAGCTCCTGGGCTTGAGACATCCACCGATCTTTTTCCGAAGCCCAACCTGTGACATTCGCATGCCGTGGCGGCGGCTCATCTGGCTCCACCCCCAACGCGATACTGTTTACCTGACCCACCAATACTTCGGCACGGGCTAAGATTTTCCGTCCCACAACTGCAGCGACGTAAACATCTCCGAACTGCCAAATCTCCTTTTCGCTTAGCCCAGGAATGCGAAAGACAGATGTCTTATGATCTTTTGGCGCAGGGTGAAATGCTCGCGGCTTTACCCGCCCGCTGGAAGGGACAAAATGGCCCCCTTGGTGAAGGTACCGCGCCGTGACTTCGTCAGGAGTTGGATCAGGCGGTAAGCTGCCGTGCAACGCGCTGAAGAGAATGCGCAATAACCAACGGTAGAGCCTCACGAAGGTGTTCCGTACCATGTATCTTTGATTGCCCGAATAAACCAGCGAATGTCAGTGTTCCGTCCCTACCGATACTGACTGAGAAAATTTGCCGTGGGCCGCGATCCCACTCAAATAAGATCTCGCCATCCGTATCGACCGATATGTCAGGAACCGGGAGGTCATCGGGCAGGATCCGTAAGAACTGATTCGCATACACGTGGGTACTCGGCTCGACCCGTGCAGAACCCGTTCCGTCCCAATTGTCTTCTTGGGCTGCAATGCACGCCGCGTCAAGCGCCTGTTGAGCCACGCGCTTGGGTTCTCCAAGGGTCATACTATTGCGAAACTCAGCCGCCGAGATGGTTAACTTGCGTAACGCTCCAGCTTCATTGCTGAGCCCTCGGTCGACCCATGGGAGAGTGCCAAAAGCGCCTATCGGTAGTGCATCGGCAATACTCATTCGAATAGCCTCAAGGTTTCTTCCGTCACACTATTAAAGAAAATCAAATTCTTGAACGCTCTGAGCTGATTAAAGGTCCGCTCGATTGCCGGATCATCAGACGAGAATTCTCCCTCTTTATAGGCATCAATGTCAAGAATGACCGTAAGCCTTTGCGCGTCACTTGTAGGTTGCAAGGCTTGCGTGACGTGCGCTGCGATAGCATCCTCTGGATTGTGAACAGTGACTCGTGTGAGAAAGCTGCTGACGTATTGAGGCAATTCAGAGGGAACCAGTGGGGCGGCTCTGAGGTAATTCTCGAATTTGTCAGCCCCGGCAGGAAGGGGAATATGATTGA
>JACPFE010000114.1 GCA_016183145.1 Deltaproteobacteria bacterium
GATTATAAAAATATTCGCTCGGCAACTTATCGATCGGCAGATTCTGAGCATGGCGATGACGGTTGAACGCCTTATCGCACTGGCCGAGCCAAAACGGTATCCAGCCGACCTCGTTTTCGACGGAGACGATCTTTAGCTTGGGATAGCGCTCGAGCGCGCCGGTGAAAATGATATCGAACAGGGCGGTCTCGATCTCGCGTGTTTGATCGACGCCTATGCGGCAGCGCTGGATGCCCTCAGCGGTCTGCCGGTGCATGCTATCGCCGAAGCCCGTGAGTATATGCAGATGAACCGGCATGTCGTTGGCTGCGGATGCAGCCCAAAAACGTTCATAGTACTCCGAGGTAAATGGCAACTTGGCGTCCGGCACCTGCCAGATCATCGTACCGACCATGCCGGCTTTCTTGCAACGCTCCATCTCGGCGATAGCGTGATCGACGTTGTACATCGAGACCATGGCAATTGAGTACAGGCGATCGGGCACTTTACCGCAGTAATCAATCATCCAGTCGTTATAGGTGCGAAACAGCGCTTCCTGGAAGGCCGCGTCGTCGATGCAATAAAGCGCCAGTCCCAGACTTGGATACAGCACTTCGGCGCAAACGCCGTCGGTTGCCATATCTGCCATGCGCGCGATGGGATCCCAACCGCCGGGTCGCGCAATAGAAAAACCCGCGCGCCGGTATTTTTCCCGGTCCTCGGCTTTGCCGCCGGCCATGAACAAAGCGCCTACCGCCTGCTCTTGCACTCCGGGTGCGCCAAACATCCAGGCGTCGCGTTTTTCACTGAAATAAACCTTCGGCGCGCGATCCCGCAACGATGCGGGCATGCCCTTTTCCCAAAGATCGGGCGGCTCGATGACGTGAGAGTCCGACGAGATAATCGTTTCCTCCATTGATTCTCCTTTGACTATTTTTTCGCCCAGAGCTGATCGAAAAAACCACTCTTTTCCATTTCATCCAGGTAGCGCGTGTCGACCAATTCCTGCGGCTTCACTTTTTTCGCCCGCGCGTCGATCTGCGACACTTCGTCGAGAATCGCCTGTAGCGCGTCGGCCTTGATGACGAACCGCGGCTCCAGCGCCTTGATCTCCGCGTTGTAGGCGGCGTCGAGAATCTTTCGGTCCATAATACGCAGGTACTTGCCGAGCACTTTGTAGACGAATTCACGGTCCGTGTGCATCACCTTGGACGCCTCCGCCATCGTGCGCAGAAAATCGCCGATGACCTGAGGCCGTTTGGCAATGGTCGAGCGCTTGGTGACGAAAGAAGTGGCGACATAGGGGATCTTGAGGTCGGGACCGTAAATTAAGTAGTGATAACCTTCTGCGATGGCCCGGGCATCGGTGGGCGGGGTCAGACACGCCACATCGATGCCGCCGCCGACCAGCGCGGCAAAGGTCTCCGGATCGCCCCCCGTCTGAATAAAGCTGAAATCGCGGCCCGGCTCCAGGTTGAAGCGCCTCAAGGCCTGGATGGTGAAATAATGAGTGTTACTGCCGATCCGGCTGACGCCGATTTTTTTTCCTTTAACGTCTTCCGGCTTCTTGAGATTGCCGCCGGCAATTAGCGTTTGGGTCATGACGTTCTTGACGCCGCCGACGAAAACCACGTCCGTGGAGCCCCTGATGTAAGCATTCACGTTGCCGACGCCGCCAGTCAAAGTCATGTCGGGATCGCCGCCGAGCAACGCCGCGGTAACGATGCCGGAAGAAGCGACAAATACCAGGCTATGATCCAAATTGTATTTTTTAAACAGCCCCGCTTCCTGGGCGATCCACGGCATCGATTGGGACATCACCCGAGCCGAATAGATCGTCGTAAACTTCTCGGCGGCCCAGGCTGGTGCCGGCGACAGAAAAAGAAAAACCAAAAGCGACAGGACGTTGCGTAGAATCATCGCAATCATTGTTTCCTCCATAACTGATCGAAAAAGCCGCTCTTTTCCAACTCGTCCAAATACCGGCTGTCCACTAACTCCTGCGGTTTAATCTTCTTGGCGCGGGCGTCGGTCTGCGCGAGTTCGTCAAGGGTGGCTTGCAGCGATTCCATCTTGACGACCAAACGGGGCTCTAAGACTTTAATTTCCGCGTTGTAGGCCGAATCCAAAACGCTTCGGTCGGTAATACGCAGATATTTACCCAACACCTTATAGACGAAATCACGATCCGTGTGCATGAGTTTGGCGGTTTCCGCCATGGCGCGCATGAAATTGCCGATCACCTGCGGCCGTTTGGCGATCACCGAGCGCTTGGTTACGAAGGCGGTGGCGACGTAGGGAATTTTCAGATCGGGCCCGTAGATGACGTAATGATAACCGCGCTTGATAGCCTGGGCATCGCTGGGCGGCGTCAGGTTGGCGACTTCCAGCGCTCCGCTCATCAGCGCCGCAAGTGTTTCCGGGTCGCCGCCGGTTTGCAGGAAGGTCACGTCCTTGGTCGCATCCATGCCGTACCGGCGCAGCGCCTGAATCGTGAAGTAATGGGAATTGCCGCCGATCCGGCTCACACCGATCCGCTTGCCCTTCAACTCTTCTGGCCTCTTGATATTGCCGCCGGCCACGATGGTCTGGGTCATCACATTTTTGATGCCACCGACGAAAACCACGTCGGTGGTGCCGCGCACGTAGGCGGCGACGTTGCCGATGCCGCCGGTAACCGTCATCTCCGCGTCACCGCCGAGCAAGGCCGCCGTTACGATGCTCGAAGAGGAAATGAATACAAGATTAAAATCGATGTTGTATTTTTTAAACAAGCCCGCTTCCTGCGCCATCCACGGCATGGACTGGGACATGACCCGGGCGGAATGAATCCCCACAAGTTTATCCGGCGCCGCGGCGCCATGAGCAATCCCACCCAACATTCCCACCGCCACAACCAGGACCGCCGCAAGGATTGCTCGCTCAATTATTCTCATTTGGGCTTCTCCTGAACTGAAATCAAATTAGCGCTGACCGTAAAGCTCTTTAACGAACCCAGTATCTTCTAACTCCTTAATGAAGCGATTGTCAAAGAACTCTTTAGGATCGGCGGTGGCGGCTTTGGGATGATCGGCGACCGATAGCACCGCCCTGATGTTGTCCTCCGTCATATAGGGCACGCGCGGAAAGATCCCCCGAAACGACTGATAGGCTTCATCGATTACCGCCGCATCGTTAGTCGCCAGAAAGCGGGCGAGGGTGCGCTTGGACAACCCGGGGTCGTCGTTGGCGGCCTTGAGGGCAACGAGATAACCGCGCAGAAATGCCTTGATGCGCTCCGGCTGCTGCCGCGTCAGGGCTCGGCGCGTGACCACGCCGTTATGAACGTAAGGCAGATTCAAAGTGGCAATATTGACGACCTCTTTAAAACCGAGGCGCCGCGCCGCCAGAGTCGTGGGCGCGGACAAAACGCCGGCCGAAACAATGCCCCGCTCCAGGGCCGCCAAGACCTCACGCACACCACCGAGATAAATAAACTTCACATCTTGACCCGCCTGAAGCTTGTTGTGGCGCAACAGCGCCACGGCCGCATGGTCCGATGAAGCTCCCTTGGTCATCACGCCGACGACTTTGCCTTTCAAACTCGTGACGTCCTTTAAATCGGGGCGGGCGTAGAGCGAGAAACCATAGGTCGGAACTACTATCGCGATGTAAACGAGTTCGGCGCCGCTCAAGATCGCGTTGATCACCGCGCCGCCCGTGGTGGCCATGTCGATATCCCCGGCCACCAGGGTCTGCGTCAGCCGCGCCCCACCGGAA
>JACPFE010000133.1 GCA_016183145.1 Deltaproteobacteria bacterium
AGAAATCTTGTTCAGATCCCTCGCATTCGCTCGGTATGACGGGCCTCGCCCCGTCACTTCGCGTCTTTGCGTCTTTGCGAGAGACATATCTTGAGTCAATAGCTTGCTTTCCTTGGGATGACTCCACGAACGCCCCCACGTGGATGCTCAACGTCCCCGCGACGGCGTGGAATCAAGTGGACGTGGACATGAGGCACTGACTGGCCGGCCGCTTCACCGTCATTGACCCCAACATTGAAGCCCTCAATCCATGTCGTCCTTGTGTTGCAGCCCCCAAATTTCGGGGACAAGGCATAATGCTGCCCTTGTCGTTCCAAGATACCGTGGTTCTTCGGGTCTTTTCCCGGCATCTGCTCCGTGCTCTGTTCGTAGTACTCGATTTGGCTCTCGTCGTGGGCCAGAAAGGCAGAGGCAACTTCGCGGATCGTGGCTCGTCCAGCGTTGCCGAGGAGGGTCTTTATCATTACGGGCTGGTAGATGTGAGACATCCGCTCACGTGACCTTGTCACGTTTCTGCATGGCAGCGCGTGACCCTGTCACGTTTCTGCATGGCAGCGATGCTTATCACGTTTTCGCAATTGCGAAAACACGAAAGTGTCGTCAAAAGGATGTAAAGATGGCGGGACGAGGAAGGGCTTCTCAGGAAGCCAATGTTTCCGGAGCAAAAAGCTCGTGGGGATCGAGCTTGCGCTTAAGCATCCCCTGCTCGACCATATATTGAAGCATGGCATGAAGGATGGGCAGATTGGCCTCGAAGCCGTAGGGAAAGGCGTCTCCGCGAAAAAGCTCATCGACCTCTTCAAGCTCACTGACCAGCCAGGGAAGCCCGACAACAAGCCCTGAGGTATCTTGCAGGCGGGCGCGGCTGACCCGCTTCGCTTGCTCAAAGGCCTGAACGAGCGATGTCGCCAGCCAGCGGTGACGCTCGTAAATCTCCCTACGGATGGCCACCAAGTGCATAATCGGAAAAAATCCAGTGCGCCGGAAATAATCCCTTTCCAATTCCCGGTAATTGCGAAAGAGACGGCGCAGGCGGCGATCGCCGGCAACCAGCACTCGGGGGCGATACGGGCTAATAAGGGCGTCGAGATCGCCCTCGAGAATCATGTCTTCAAGCGTTCTTTCTCCCGCTTGGGAAACTCGGATGTCCGGTGGTAATTCTGCCGTTGCGTGTCCGGTGAAATCATCCGGCACCCACATGCCGCCTTCAAACCAGTGAACGGCCGAAGGCGGCACACCGTAATCATGCTGTAGGAGGGCCCGCACCCACATGGTTGCAGTGATCGCGTATTGTCCCACGCCGATCCGCTTACCAGCCAGTTGTTGGGGGTGCTCGATGTCCGCGTCAGTGCGGACAAATATGTACCCATGACGAAAACTCCGAGAGGGAAAGATGGGCAAACCCACGAACCGATCATCGCCGCTGGACCGCATCATGATGTAAGAGCAAGCATAGATCTCCGCGGCCTCAAACTTGTTGCCGGCGATGACGTGACGACCAAGGTCGCCCGGAGGTATCACAGTGTATTTAAGATCGACTCCTTCCGGCTGAACTGTCCCGTCCATCAGGGGCCGGGTGCGGTCCCAATAATCACAGCCGCCGAAAACCAAAGAGAGTTTCGACATGCGTCATTCTCACCGGGGAAAATCAGAATTCAACGATTAGCTATTGCGTCGTTTGTTTTTTCGAATCGGGCTTAGAAGCTATCGCATCGTGGCTTGCCCTGTCAATCAATCCTTGGGCGGCGCTAGTGCAAAAACGGTGCATCTGAAATCTGAGATTTGAGATTCCGAGCAGAGCGAGGATGGTTCGCCGCCGGCATCATCCGAACAGTTTACTATCCGGCCTTATCGATCGGCTTTATTGCAAGATGGAGGTGAAGTAGCCGGCCGTAAATTGCGGCTTGCAGCTCAACGCCGTGTCCTGGTATGGGTAGTGCTCGCGCACTTGGGTGACATTTCGACAGAGCTTAAAGCGAAAGTCTTTCGCCTTCCTCGTTACAAATAGGGACCCGAGCGTTATGAAGCCCGTCAAGCAGGAAATAAACGCCGCCGTTAATCGGGGTGGATTTTTGAGTCCGTTCTATGGAGGGTGCTATGGTGGTCAGCGAAACACGAGCGGAAAATAATTCAGGTGGGCCGATTCGAAGCATGCGAGATCTGATCGAGCTTCTCGATCGGAGCGGGGAACTCGTTCGCGTGAAAAGGCCCGTCCACAGAGACACCGAGCTGATGGCGGTCCTAAAGCGGGCACAGACGGAGCTTAAGAAAGCGGTGCTGTTTGAAAATGTCGAAGGCACGGACTTCAGGTATGTCGGGAATCTCTTTGGGGGAAGGGACAAGCTGGCGCGAATATTCGGCGTACGGGAAGAAGACGTTGTTACGGAGTGGATCAGACGATTTCACGCCGAACGACTAAAGCCTGTTCCGGTAGATTTCCCCCCCGGCCAGGAGGTTGTCCACAAAGGTGACATCAACGTGAGAGAGATCCTTCCGATACCTCACCAGTACCGGGGCGATGCGGCCCCTTTCATAAACTCCGCCGTAGTCGTCGCGAAAGATCCGAAGACAAAGACTTACAACGCCTCTTTCAATCGAATGCAGCTTCGCGACGGAAACCGGCTCGGAATTCAACTCGTCATCAATATGGACCTATTTTTTATTCACAAAGAGGCGGAGCAGAGAGGCCAACCCGTGGAGGTAGCCGCGGTGATCAGCCCCGATCCGTATTTATTCCTTGCCGCAGCGACACGGGTCCCAAGAGAGGTGGATGAGATTGAGTATGCGGGCGCGCTGGCGGGTTATCCAATGGAAATGGTGAAGTGCAAGAGCGTGGACCTGGAGGTGCCAGCCTCAGCCGAAATCGTTATCGAAGGGCGGATCTTGCCGAATACTTATATCGAGGAAGGTCCTATGGGTGAAGTCCTTCAATATTACGGCTCCACGTCGCCCAAGCCGGTCTTCGAGGTTTCAGCGATTACCCATAGAGAAAAGCCGATTATGCAAACCCTTCTCACGGGGACCATTGAGGACCACACCCTTTGTGGCGTCCCTATCGAAATGGAGCTTCTGCCGATGCTCCGGAAGGTAGCGCCTTGCGTGAGGAACGTATCTCTTCTTCCTTTTTTCTTGATCGCAGTGATCCAGGTTGACGATGTTCAGCCCACGCAGCGGGGCATCGGAAAGAATATCGCCATGGCCGCTCTGGCCCATCCCTGGATAAAGATCGCCGTTGTCGTGGACAAGGACGTTAACATCTATGACATGGAGGACGTCTTCTGGGCCATCGCCACCCGCGTCGACTTTGATCGCGATGTTCTCAGGGTCCCGGACACCTTTGGGTTCCCCCTGGACGAAATGAAACAGAGCCGGGACGCGCCGATCACACGTATGGGGATTGACGCGACCGTGAATCCTCTCGTGAAGAGCCGTTTCGAGCGCGCGCGGCCGAACGGATATGAGCAGATTCGACTGAAAGATTATCTAGAAGAGGAATGATGCATGTCTGAAACCAAGATTCTGTTAAGTGAAAACGAGTTGCCCACTCGGTGGTACAACATCGCGAGTGATCTCCCTTTTTCTCTGGACCCCCCTTTAGGCCCGGATGGCAAGCCCATTGGACCCGAGGCGCTTCGGCCTATTTTCCCTCAGGAAATCATCCGTCAGGAGGTGAGCACCGAGCGCTTCATTGAAATTCCGCAGGAGGTTCTTGAGGTCTACTCCCTCTGGCGCCCCACGCCGATGTATCGAGCCCGGCGTCTGGAGGCGCTTCTTAAGACGCCGGCAAGAATTTATTACAAGTACGAAGGAGTCAGCCCGGCCGGAAGTCACAAGCCCAATACTGCAGTCGCTCAGGCGTACTATAACAAACAAGAAGGCGTGAGAAAGATTGCCACAGAAACAGGCGCGGGACAGTGGGGGAGCGCTCTGGCCTTTGCCTGCAATCTTTTTGGCCTGGAATGCACCGTTTATATGGTCAGGGTGAGCTATGAGCAAAAACCCTACAGAAGAATCATGATGGAAACCTGGGGCGCGGAGGTCTTGCCGAGCCCGACGAGCAGGACTGGTGCTGGAAAAAAAATGCTCGCTCAAGATTCCGATTGTCCCGGCAGTCTCGGGATCGCGATCAGCGAGGCTGTCGAGGATGCGGCGACTCACACCGATGTTAATTACTCCCTCGGCAGCGTATTGAATCACGTCCTTCTTCATCAAACCGTGATCGGACTGGAGGCCAAAAGACAATTCGAACTCGCCGGCGACTATCCCGACATTATCGTCGGCTGCGTGGGAGGCGGCAGCAATTTCGCAGGCTACGCATTTCCCTTTATCTCCGACAAGCTGAAAGGGGCCAGAGAGTTTCGCGCCATTGCCGTTGAGCCGACAGCCTGTCCGACACTGACGAAAGGGATCTACACCTATGATTTTGGAGACGCGGTGGGTTTGACCCCACTTCTCAAAATGTACACTCTGGGATCGAGTTTTGTTCCGCCTAAGATCCATGCGGGTGGGTTGCGCTACCATGGCGACGCGCCGCTTCTCTGCGGCCTGATAAAGGAGGGATGGATCGAAGCTGTCGCTTACCGCCAGACAGAGGTGTTTGACGCGGCGCTCGTGTTCGCGCGGAGCGAGGGAATTATTCCCGCGCCGGAACCGGCACATGCTATAAAATGCGTGATCGATGAAGCGATCAGGTGCCGCGAGGAGGGCAAAGAGAAGGTTATTGGCTTTATCCTTTCGGGTCACGGCCACTTTGATCTCTCCGCCTATGAAGCCTATCTTTCAGGAAGGCTCGAAGACTACGAGCTTCCTGACGAAAAGATCAGGGACGCGTTAGCCGCGCTCCCCAGGTTCTAAGCAAAAGATCCCATGATTGTCGTGAAAAGGGGAATACCGATTGGAGCCATTGCACCGCTGATAACTGGGCTTTGAAGCTGGATGGAGTAAACGAAGATGAAAGAGACAGTCCACCAACGGGAACTCATAAACCCTGAAGGTACAATCGTGTTGCCGGCGCGCGGGAAAATTGACGCCGATTCTTGTCGTCCTGTTGCTTTGGAGGGCAAGACCGTGGCTCTTCTCTGGAATGCGAAGACCAATGGGGACCTCTTTCTTAGCCGGATAGGAGAGTTGCTTGCTGAACAAGTTAAAGATGTGGAGGTCATCAAGTTATGGGAAGTTGACCCCGCAACAAAACGATATGGCCCCGCAGCATTCCCGGCGGAGATCGTTAACAAGGTGAAAGCTCTTAAGCCCGCCATGGTCATTGGTTCACAGGGCGATTGAGGGAGTTGCACTGCAGGGCTGGTCGTGAACCAGTCAAAGCTTGAGAAAGAAGGCATACCCACACTTACAATCGCTACTACCGCTTTTATCGACCTGGCAAGGGCGTCAACGGCTGTCACCGGCGTGCCCGACATGTCGTTCTTAGTCGTAGAGCACCCGATGGGCGGAATAAGCAAAGAAGAGATTCGAGCAAAGGCTGATGCAGTTTTTCCGGAGATCCTCAAAATGGCACCGGAGTCGAGGCCACAGGTGACAGAGGTTCCATCTCAAAAACCAGCTTACCCGGCTGAGAGATTCAACTATACAGGCACCATTGAAAATGCCAATAAGCTTATCTTCGAAAACGGCTGGTCTTTAGGACTTCCCGTTATTCCGCCCACGCCAGAGCGCGTGAAGGCCACACTCAAGGGAACAGGCCGTTCCCCTGACGAAATCCTATGGGTAATCCCGCCAAGAAACGGCGCCCTTACGGTCGAGTTACTTGCCGTCCATGCAGCGATGGCGGGATGTAAGCCGGAGTATATGCCGCTGCTTATCACAGTGATGGAGGCTTTCAGCGAAGAATCCTACGACTGGATGGGGGCAGCGACAACGACAGGCTCAGAGGCTCCCATGGTGATGGTCAATGGACCCATCGTGAAGGAATTGGGCATCGCATATAGTTCAGGGTGCTTGGCTGGTGGATACCACGCTAACGTTTCCATGGGCTATGCCATTAACCTTATAGGAGCTGTCGTTGGGGGATCAGTGGCGTCGGCTCAGATAGACAGATCGGTTCTTGGGAGCCGGGCAAATATCATCGCCAATTTTTTTGGAGAAAATGAGGATGCCAACCCATGGGAGCCCTACCATGTGGAAAAAGATTTCAAGCCAACAGAGAACGTTGTCACCGTGATGAGCGGCGACCTTATTCCCCTCCAGGAGCTTCATTGCAGAACAGGCACTGAAGTTCTGATAACGATATCGAGCTATCTCAGTGGTGGAGCCCGCTGCTTTGGCGGGGGCGCGTTCGTTGGTCCTGGGTGTTCTAAAAGCTACTTTTTGATGTTATCGCCGGAGCGTGCTGCCATATTAGCTAAAGATGGATGGACAAAAGATGCTGTTCGAAAATACATTGTAGAGCACGCAAAGACACCATATGGAGCCACCAGCCCAAAATGGTGCGCAATCCCCAAGGACTTCGGCCCGGTCACTCCCGAGACCCTTGTCCCGGTTTTTGGAAATCCGGAAGAAATCGAAATTGTCGTAGCGGGAGGGCCTGGCACCCACTCCGCGTATGTCCGCGGTGGACATGGGAGTATTGTTACGAAGCTCATTAAGAAGTAGGGATGTCCATTATGATGAGGCGAATAAGTTTTTTGCTGGCACTCCTGATCGCGCCTTGCCTTCCCGGCTCACTCTGGTCAGCCGAGGAGCTGCAGAAAATCCGCATAGGTTTTTCCACGCTTGCATTCTCGTACATGCCCTTTTACGTGGCGCAAGAGAAGAGTCTTCTTAAGAAACAGGGTCTTGAAGCCGAATACATCCTGATGCGCAGCAGCATCCTGCCTCAAGCAGTGATGAATGGAAATATCAATTTCTTTCCTATTCTCTCCACCGGCCTCTCTGCGGCGGTATCGGGGCTGCCCGTGGTCGTCGTTCTAAACCTTTACAACGGCACTCCGTGGGTATTAGTCACCAGCAAGGAGATTAATAAACCTCAGGATCTTATCGGAAAGAACGTGGCCATCGCAGGACTTCGGACATCCACTCACTATTTCATGCTGGCCGGTCTTAAGAAGCTGGGCCTCAACGAAAAAGACGTCGGACTTGTTTCGTCAGGTGGCACCCAAGCAAGCTTCACCGCCCTCACCAGCGGGCAGCTAGCCGGGGCCGTCGTGACTCCGCCCTTTGATGACAAGGCAGTCTCGTTGGGATTTAAGAAGTTTCTGTTTCTCGGCGATCTCGTGGATATTCCTTACACGGGACTAGTAACCTCACAAGCAGAGGTAAAGTCGAACCGAGATCGGGTCGGAAAGACCATCACCGCGCTTCTGGATGGTGTCTCGTGGCTACGCGCAAATCGTGGAGAATCGGTCAAAATGATTGCGGATAAGTTCAAAGTGACTCAGGGTCAGGCAGAAGGAACCTATGAGACCATGATAAGTATGTTTACCAAAGACGGCCGCCTAAACCCCAAGGTCGCCCGTGGATACATGGACGTCCTGCGCCAGGACCGCCCGGTCCCACCCGACCTCGACCCACAGAAGTTCCTGGACTTCTCGATGCTCCCTGCCAGCCGATAGAAGGGAGACCGAATTGGTGGAGGCGGTGCAACAGTGTAAAGAACCCGTGCTCCAGGTTTCGTTCAGATTGTAAACCCCATATTGACGCCGGAGATTGCAGGCTGTTTCAAAGGCAGATGGCCGAACAGAGATCGGCGAGGCTACTATTTACAACTGGGAACGGAACGAAACCCGAGCGTCGAGCCGATGTATCCCCAGATGATCCTAAAAACGTCAGTTGAAGGGTGTCAAAACCACACTTGGAGGAGCTAACAGAGAAAGAATTTTAGGTCTGAAGCGGGCGATCGTGATCAGAATATGCTCACAGACGAGCTGCCAGACCGACTTGGTTTTTAACTGCTCCGCAGCCACTTTCAACCGATCAAGCAATCCAT